>CAUSMY010000038.1:0-10616 GCA_963533015.1 uncultured Veillonella sp. | reverse complement strand
ATCAACCCACCGGGCAAGTTCCGGTTGATCGGCGTCCCACAGGGCCAACGAATCTACATTGTAAAAGTGGATGATAAAAATAGAGCATTAGAAGCCTATGAAGGTAAGCTAGGGGTAGGGTTTAATAAAATTTATACCTACGATAACCCAAAAGAATTAACAGACATTACTGTTGAATCTATTTTAAAGGATAAAGAAGCGGGAAAAGATAGCCAATCTGGGGATAAGAAAAAACAATAGATGGATTTCTGCAATGAGAAAATTCACTGTTTTTAGAAAAAGCTATAACAATTAGTCATAATAAAAACAAAATTTTACATAATATATGAAAAGGAAGTCATACAATGGCAAAATTTAAAATTCAAAAAGGCTTAAGCGATGCAGATATGATGAAAGGGTTTCAGGAACAAGAAACATTTGAAACGGCTATATTGAAAGATGATGCCACTACAGTGCGCAAAGCGAACAACAAGCCTAACCCTGCAAAAACGGATGATGATTTTTATCAAGAGTTTTTAACAGAGCGGATAAAAACAGAAATTGGCAAGCTCTTACTAGCTATTAAGATGGATTACTACAAAGAAGATGTGAAAGATTTTTCTATCCAAGTCAAAAGAAATGGGAAGGATATTGTCTTAGAGACGTCTCCAAAAAAGGTTAAATAAGTCGTCATTGTTGACAATTGATATCGTTAAAAAACGCTTAAAGTCCCCCTAAAATAGTGGAAAAATATGGAAGCATATCGATAAAATTCATATGACTAAAAAGCATGTAATTTGGTTGACAAATATCACGTTTAGTAGTCTAATATAGTTATGTACATTTACATGAGATAACTTAGACTCATGTATTTAATAATTCCCCTTCTATCGAGAGGAAACGTCTTGATAGGAAAGGGTCAATGTGAAGGAGAAGGATTATGAGTGCAAAAAGAGTAAGATTAGTTGAAACAGTTCTTCGTGATGGTCATCAATCTATTTTGGCTACACGTATGCGCATGAAACACATGCTTCCAGCATTACAACAATTAGATGAAATTGGTTATGATGCATTAGAGTGCTGGGGCGGTGCTACATTTGATAGCTGTATTCGTTTCTTGGACGAAAACCCTTGGGAACGTCTTCGTACTTTAAAAGCAAACTTAAAAAATACACCTCTACAAATGTTGCTTCGTGGCCAAAACTTATTGGGTTACAAACATTATGCAGATGATGTTGTAGAAGCTTTCGTTCGTAAAGCAAAAGAAAACGGCATGGACCGTATCCGTATTTTTGACGCATTGAATGATCCTCGCAACATGCGTGCAGCTATCGAAGCTGGTAACAAAGCTGGTGTTCATGTACAAGGTACAATGGTTTACACAATCAGCCCAGTTCATACAAATGAAAGCTTTGTAAAAGTAGCTCGTGAATTAAAAGAAATGGGTATCGATTCCCTTTGTATCAAAGATATGTCTGGCTTGTTAGCTCCATATGATGCAGAATCCTTAGTAAAAGACTTACGCAAAGAATTCGGTGACAAATTCGATATCGATTTACACAGCCATTTCACTTGCGGTTTAGCATCTGCTACTTACTTAAAAGCAGTAGAAGCTGGCGTTGATATCATCGACACTGCATTGAGCCCATTCGGTCATGCAACTAGCCAACCAGCAACTGAATCTATCGTAGAAATCTTCAAAGGCACTCCATATGACACTGGTTTAGACCTTGCTAAAATGCGTGAATTAGCTACATACTTCCGTGGCGTTCGTAAAGAAATCGCTGATGAATTCGGCTTAACTCCAGCTCATGAAGTATTGCCAGAAGTTCGTCATTACCAAATCCCTGGCGGTATGTTGTCCAACACTCAAAACCAATTGAAAGAAATGGGTATGGCTGACAAATTCTTCGACGTAATGGATGAAATGCCACGCGTTCGTGAAGATCTTGGCTTCCCTCCATTGGTAACTCCAACATCCCAAATCGTTGGTACAATGGCTATGATGAACGTATTGTTCCAATCTCAAGGAAACCCTCGTTATATGACTACTCCAGCTGAAGTAAAAGACTTAGTTCGTGGTAAATACGGTGCTCTTCCAGCAGCTGTAAAACCAGAAATCAAAGAATTGATCATTGGAGATGAAACTCCTATCACTCATCGTCCAGCTGATGATGTAGCTCCAGAAATGGAAAAAATGCGTGCTGACTTAGAAGCTAAAGGCTTCACTGGCGTAACTGAAGAAGACGTATTAACATACGCTATGTTCCCAGAAGTGGCACTTCAATACTTCGAAAAACATGCAACACCTGTAACTCAAAAAGTATTGAACTACAAAGGTGAATAATTAATCCTTTCATTCACATACAAAAGGCGACCTCTTCGGAGGTCGCTTTTGTTATGCCTATATTTTCCACACGAATAGAAATAGATGTGCTATAATACAAATATAAGACTTACTAGATGATAGGAGAGGTGACTATGTCTGACCTAAAAAGAACTCCCAAAAGACGTGTCAAAAAGTCCTCAAAACGAATGTGGGGGATGGTGCGTCTAGTTCTTGCCGTATTTTTTCTAATTGCCTTGATACAACAAGGGTATACATTATATAGCCTACATCAAGAAAAGCAACAGCTAGAGCAGCAATTAGAAAACCTTAAAAAAGAGAATGAAACCTTATCGGAGCAGAAAAAACTCTTAGAGGATAATAAACATATTGAAAGTGTAGCTCGAGAAGAGTTAGGCCTTGTAAAACCAGGGGAAGTTCCTTATGTACGATAAGGGAAAGTGATACATTTGTATCACTTTTTTTGTGTCATATATAGAATAATATATAGAATAGATAGGATGTGAGTGATGATGGAAACGTTAGTTACTACAGAAACAGGAACTAAGATAGGAATTGTGGATTTAGGGTCAAATTCGTTTCGCCTTTTGTTAGGTGAGTATCACGGAGGGACATGGAAGAATAAGCCGAAGCAATTGTGGACTACACGCTTAGGACAACGTGATGATAGAGGGCAGCTGACAGAGGAAGCTATAGCTAGAGGGTTAGAAGCATTACAAGAAATACATAGGGTCATGGACGAATATGGCGCTACTATACGGATAGGTCTTGCTACGAGTGCAATTCGTGAAGCTGGAAATGGCAAGGCCTTTTTAGAGCGGGCCCAACAAGTATGTCCTATGAAGTATCGCATTTTGTCCGGGGAAGAAGAGGCCGCATTTGGATTTAGAGGGGCAACGGTGTATGAAGCTCCTGATTTTCATTATGCGACGATTGATGTAGGCGGTGGCAGTACAGAAATTGCTGTAGGCCATGCAGGGAAAGTCTATGCGGCAAAGTCTTATCCAGCAGGAGCTGTTCGTATGCAAAGTTTATCAGTAGAAGGCCCACAAAGGGTGTGGGAAGAAACGGCGCCTATGTGGGAACCCCTACCTATCGAAGGTCCATTGGGGGAATTTATTGCCATAGGTGGTACGGCTACTACCTTAGCGGCTATCGATTTGAAGATGGAAACCTATGACCCAGCACAGATACAAGGGCACCGATTAGAACGGGGTACTATTGAAGCTATGATTTTACAACTTCGGTATATGAGCCGTGAAGAACGATTACAGGTGCCAGGATTACAACCGGGGCGTGTAGATATCATTGTGCCAGGAGCTGAGATTATTACATCACTGATGGATACGTATCAAATTGGCTCTATTGTAGTCAGTGAATCGGATGGATTAGAAGGGTGGCAATCACAATATGGTGGAAGATAATTCCTATTATTCTTGGGCTCCCTTGGTGGATAGCTTGTTAGATGCCTATGAAAGTCAAGGTGACTTTCAAACGATAATCGAAGTGGAAAAAGCAAATGAAACACGAAAACATGTGGAGATGGTGGTGCCTTTGCTGACTATGGAAGAATTGGCAGAGCAAGTGGATCACAGTCGTGCCGTGTTGAATCGATTCTATGGAGAGAATTGTATCAATCAGTATCATACGTACCGGCAACGCATGGCTAATGGTAGCCAACCTATGACACGAAGTCAAGAAAAAGCATTGTATGGAGAATCTTGGAAGATAGTACAACAGTTGCGAGCTAGTGTGACAGCCTCTATGAAAGAGGGGATTACGAAAGAAACCCCTGTATTGTTGGCATGCTCTGGAGGTGTAGATTCCATTGCATTGTTACACTTTTTGTATCTAGAAGGGTTTACGCAAGTAGGGGTCTTTACAATGGACCATGGACTTCGCCCTGAAGCGGTAGAGGAAGTATCACTCGTGGAATGGTATGCGTTGCAATTCGGCATGCCTTGCTATTCTATACAAGAGGCAGTGGAAGAGAAGGCCGCACACCACAAGGTATCCTTTGAAATGATGGGGCGAGAATTGCGATATCAGCATTTGCGACGTATTGCAGATGAAGAAGGCTATGAGTATATAGTGACAGCCCATCATAAAAATGATCAAGCGGAGACTGTATTAGCTCATATGCTTAGAGGAGCTGGATTAGAAGGGTTGCAGGGGATGCAAGCTATTGCGGATGATATATGGAGGCCTTGTTTGTCTGTGCCTAAGGAAATGTTAATACAGTATGCGCAATGGTTACATTGCTTTCATGGGGAAGATGCATCGAATCAAGATACCCCATATGATAGAAATTGGATTCGTCAAATCCTTGTGCCTACTTGTGAGGAGCGATATCCAGGTGCTGTCGATGCACTGAACAGAGTGAGTCGTTTAGTACAACAAGATGTATCCTATTTGCAAGGTGAAGTAGAGAGCCTAGAAAAGCAATACGTGCAACGAGAAGGAAATACTATCGTATTAGATAAGAGGGGCTTGTTAGGCGAGCATGATGCTTTGGTAAGTCGATTGTGGAAACGTCTACTAAGTCCTTATATACGTGGAGAACAACTGGGGCAAAAGGTAGTAGATGCACTACTTTCACTGGGGAAAGGTCCAAAAGGAAAAGAATTTCATTGGTGTCAGGTGCAAGTTTTTACGTCATATGATACAATTAAGGTTGTTCTATGTGGTGACATAGAAAATAAAGAGACCTGATTGAAAGGGAGTTACTATGATACAAGAAGTAAAAGAAATCTTACTGACAGAAGAACAAATTCAAAAACGAGTGGCAGAATTAGGCCGTCAAATTACAGAAGATTATGCAGGTAAAGAAGTTGTCCTAGTAGGTGTGTTAAAGGGAGCTATCGTGTTTTTTACTGATTTAGCACGTCAAATACAAGGCGATATAAAAATGGATTTTATTTCTTGCTCCAGCTATGGTAGTAGTACTGTGAGCAGCGGCGTAGTTCGTATTTTAAAGGATTTGGATCGCCCTGTTGAAGGCAAACATGTGATTGTAGTAGAAGACATTGTGGACACTGGTACCACACTGTCCTATTTATTGGAAAACTTACAATCTCGTAAAGCTGCTAGTGTTCGTCTATGTTCTTTATTGAATAAACCGGATCGTCGCAAAGTGAATGTTCATGTAGATTATGAAGGTTTTGTGATTCCAGATGAGTTCGTTATTGGCTATGGCTTGGATTTTGATGAAAAATATCGTCACTTGCCATATATTGGGATTTTAAAAGAAGAGGTATATCAATAATCGTTGATATATTCGACAAAATTTGATATGATTAATAAGTATCAATATAGTTTATATTGTTAGGAAAGGAGAAAAATTTGAAGCGAGGCTTAAAAAATGTACTCCTGTATCTGTTGATTATTGTAGCAGCTGTGGCGGCTATTAACTCGTTTTCTGAAGGCTCTAAAAGCAAATCAGAAATCACATATACATCGTTCCTACAAGAGGTACAACGAAAAAATGTAGAGAGTGTCACAATTACAGGGGACCATTCCATTACAGGTAAGTTGAAGACTGGTACAGAATTTACAACCTACGCACCAAGCGATGAAAGTATCTATAATAAATTGACTGAAGGTGGTGTGGATGTAACAGCGCAACCACCAGAGCAACCAGCATGGTGGATTAGCTTGTTGAGTTCTGCCTTACCGATTGTCTTAATTATTGGTTTCTGGTTCTTTATGATGCAGTCTACACAAGGTGGATCTGGTCGTGTGATGAACTTTGGCAAATCTCGTGCAAAAATGCAAGGAGAAGGCAAAGTGAATGTGACCTTTAAAGATGTGGCTGGTGCAGATGAAGCAAAACAAGAGTTAGAAGAAGTTGTTGAATTCTTGCGCAATCCAAGTAAATTCAATGCCATTGGAGCGAAAATTCCAAAAGGTGTTTTATTATTTGGACCTCCAGGGACAGGTAAAACTTTGTTAGCTCGTGCCGTAGCTGGTGAAGCGGGTGTGCCATTCTTTACGATCAGTGGTTCTGATTTTGTAGAGATGTTCGTTGGTGTCGGTGCTTCTCGTGTGCGTGATTTGTTCAGCCAAGCGAAGAAAAATGCACCATGTATCATTTTCATTGATGAAATTGATGCGGTAGGCCGTCAACGTGGTGCCGGTCTTGGTGGCGGTCATGATGAACGTGAACAAACATTGAACCAATTGTTGGTAGAAATGGATGGTTTTGGTGCCAATGAAGGGATTATTACCATTGCAGCTACTAACCGCCCAGATATTTTAGACCCAGCATTGTTGCGCCCAGGTCGTTTCGATCGTCAAGTGACAGTAGGTCGTCCAGACTTACGTGGTCGCGAGGCAATTCTGAAAGTACATGCTCGTAACAAACCGCTAGATTCTGATGTGGATTTAAAAACGATTGCGAAAAAAGTACCTGGTTTCACTGGAGCTGATTTGAGCAACTTATTGAATGAAGCAGCATTATTAGCAGCTCGTCAAAATCGCAAGTCCATTTCTATGCACGATTTAGAAGAAGCCAGTGAAAAAGTAAGCTATGGTCCAGAACGTCGTAGCCATATTGTGAGCGATAAAGAACGTGAATTGACAGCGTATCATGAATCTGGTCATGCTATCGTAGCGCACTTGTGGCCACAGGCAGATCCAGTTCATAAAGTGACGATTATCCCTCGTGGTAGCGCTGGTGGTTATACTATGATGCTTCCACAAGAAGAGAAGAACTATATGACTCGTTCCCAATTGTTGGCGCAAATTCGCGTGGCCTTGGGTGGGCGTTGTGCAGAGGCTGTCGTATTGAAAGAAATCAGTAGCGGTGCTTCTGGTGACCTACAAATGGTGACGAATATTGCTCGTGAAATGATTACTCGTCTTGGTATGAGTGATGAATTAGGTCCATTGGTATTTGGTGAACATCAAGAGCAAGTCTTCTTAGGTAAAAGCTTAGGCTCTGAACGCAATTATGGCGAAGCAGTAGCCGAAAAAATCGATACAGAAATGCATCGTATCGTAGCAGAAGCCTATGGGGATGTCATGAACTTGTTGACAGAGAATATTGACTTCTTGCATGCTATGGCGAAAGCCTTGTTAGAAGAAGAAACAATTGATGCTAAACAAGTAGAAAACTTGTATCGCTATGGCTCTTTATTGAGTCCAGAAGAAGAGCAAGCAAAACGAGAAGCAGAAGAGAATAGTAAAAAAACTCCTCTAGAAGCAGCTGGTATTGTGATGCCTGAAAAAATCGATACATCAAAAGAATCATAAGCGATACTATCGCTAATCATACGAAAGCACCTTTCCTTTGGAAGGGTGCTTTTTGTCATACATGAAATATATTCATCTAAGATATACGAAGAGAATAGTGAAAATCTTAGAAAAGGCTTGCATTTTGTTGGTTACCTCTGTACAATCGTATTGTAAACCTTGATGCAGGTAAGGAGGCGACAAGCCGTGAGAGATGAAATACTAGACTTTTTAAAAGATAATCGTGACCAATTTGTGTCTGGACAAGCTATGTCTGAGGCATGCCATGTATCTCGTACAGCTATATGGAAACATATTGAAGTACTTCGTAAACGGGGATATGTGATTGAATCATTTACGAAAAAAGGATATCGGTTAATACAAGAACCTGATTTGATTAGTCCTGAAGAAATGGAAGGCGTTTTGCAGACAAAAACATTTGGTCGATACTATGTTTACGAAGAGCGTTTAGAGTCTACCAATACGATTGCCAAAGCGTTGGCTATGGATGGAGCACCTGAGGGCACTGTGGTGTGTGCAGAAGAACAATCATCTGGCCGTGGTCGTTTGGCAAGAGGCTGGTATTCACCGTATGGAAAAGGTCTTTGGTTCAGTATTATTTTACGACCTAACTTTTTACCTATGGAAGCATCAAAATGTACCCTTATGGCAGGGGTAGCCTTGGTGAAAGCATTCCGTGAATTGGGACTTTCAGAGGCGGGTATCAAATGGCCTAATGATATATTGGTAGGAAGCCGTAAATTAGTGGGGATTCTTACAGAAATGAATGGTACTATGGAAGAAATTAGCCATATCGTCATGGGCATTGGTATCAATACACATACAACGATTGAAGAAGTAAGTGATGACTTAAAAGATAAAATTATGTCATTTGCCATTGCTGGTGTGCAAGTGGATCGTAAGGAAGCCTTCGGAGTGATTCTAAAAGCCTTGGAGGATCAATACGAGCAAGTATGTCGAGAAGGATTTGATTCCACCTTAGAGGAGTGGAAAGAATATAGTGTTACCTTACATAAAGATGTACTAGTAAAGGCGCCAGATAAAGAACTTATTGGTTATGCGAAAGACCTAGATAGAGATGGAAACCTCATTATCCAATTGGAAGATGGGCGTGAAGAAAGAGTTATTGTAGGCGATGTATCAATACGCTCTACTGGAGGAGGATATTAAGATGTTATTAGTTGTGGACGTAGGAAATACGAATATCGTATTAGGCGTGTATGAGGGCACAGAAATTTTAGCTCATTGGCGCATTTCTACTGACCGAGGTAGAACGACAGATGAATATGGTATGTTGTTGAGTAACTTATTCCTACATGATCCTAAAGTTAATAAAGAAGATGTGGAAGCAGTTATCATATCTTCTGTGGTGCCTCCATTGAATCCTACCTTAGAACGTGTATGTTTACGGTATTTTCATAAGAAACCATTATTTGTAGGTCCTGGTATTAAAACAGGTATTTCTATTAAATATGAAAACCCTCGTGAATTAGGGGCTGATTTAATTGTGGATGCCGTAGCAGCTTATGAAAAGTATGGTGGAAATTTAATTATTATTGACTTTGGTACAGCCACAACCTACTCTGCTGTTTTAGATGGTGGCATTTATCTAGGAGGAGCGATTTCTCCAGGCATTGGTATTTCTGCGGAAGCCTTATTTGGTCGCACTGCTAAATTACCACGTATAGAAATTAAAAATCCAGGACCTGTGATTGGCCGAAACACCGTGGGCGCTATGCAGGCAGGTGTTTTATTTGGATATGTAGGGCAAGTAGAGGGGATTGTAGCACGCATGAAGCGTGAGATGCCAGAAGGTACGCAAGTAGTGGCCACTGGTGGGCTAGCCCCATTAATTAGTGCGGAAACAGATGTGATCGACCACATTGATCCAATGATGACATTAGAAGGATTACGACTTATTTATGAAAGAAATCAATAATGAATCCTGGCACATAGGGCATGTCACTATTCCCGGTCGAGTTGGCTTAGCGCCGATGGCTGGATTTAGCGATGTGTCCTATCGCTTATTAGCAAAAGAAATGGGCGCCTCTTTCGTATGCACGGAGATGGTTAGTGCCATGGGGATTAAATATAATAACGAGCATACAAAAGACTTGCTCTATATGGAAGAGATAGAACAACCTGTATCGATGCAAATTTTTGGCTCCGATCCAGAGGCGATTGCGATTGGTGCTAAAGTAGTAGAAGCGGCAGGTGCACCTATTGTAGATATCAATATGGGATGCCCCGTAAAAAAGGTTGTCTCCTCAGGAGATGGATCGGCGTTGATGAAAACGCCAGAGCTGGCTATGAAAGTGGCTGAGGCGGCTGTACAAGCAGTACAAATTCCAGTGACGGTCAAATTGCGATTAGGTTGGGACGATAGCTCTATCAATGTAGTTGATATGGCTCAGCGTATGGAATCTGTGGGCGTATCAGCCGTGGCTGTGCATGGTCGTACTCGGGAACAAATGTACAGTGGCAAGGCAAACTGGGATTATATTAAACAAGTGAAAGCAGCATTGTCCATTCCTGTCATTGGAAATGGAGATGTACAGTCTCCTGAAAGTGCGAAAGCTATGCTAGAGTATACAGGCTGTGATGCAGTGTTAGTAGGACGGGCGGCACAAGGGAATCCTTGGTTATTTAAGCAAATTAAGGAGTACTTGGAAACAGGCACATATAGTCTTAACCCAACAGGTTCTGAACGAATTGATATGCTATTACGTCATTACAATTTGTTATGCCAGTACAAAGGAATAGAACTGGCAACACGTGAGATTCGAACACATGCTAGCTTTTATATTAAAGGAATGCCGGAGGCGGCGCGATGGAGAAATGACCTAAATATCGCTATGGGCCGAGATTCTTTTATTAAAGTAGTAGAAGCGTATCGCACTTTTTTAGAAGAACGTACAGGCTATATACTATAGAAGATAGCATAATATGCAAGCGCATAATTGAGAGGAATGCCTATTATATCCAATAGTGATATAACTCCCTAAAAAACATAATATTGAGAATATCTAGCAATTTT
>CAUSMY010000037.1:0-10768 GCA_963533015.1 uncultured Veillonella sp. | reverse complement strand
TTGTTAGAAATGGATATATCATTTTGAAAGGAGTTAGTATGTTAGTAGCAGAGGAAAAAATTGTGGAGTCTACGGCAGCAGGTGTCGACAAGGTAGCTGAGCACGTAGAAGATAGTATTACGTTTATCAGCCATTTACAAGACTTAGCAATGGAATATTTGCCGAGTATTTTGTTGGCTATTGTTGTATTTGTGATAGGTCGTTATTTGGCGATGTTCATTAGAAAAATAGTCTTACAGGTTATGAACCGCGCGAATTATGATGCCACAGTACGCAGCTTTACGGGACAAATTATTTATTATGGGATCTTGTCCATCGTTATATTGTCGGCCCTATCTATGCTGGGCTTTCCAACGAATAATTTCTTAGCTGCCTTTGGTGCTTTTGGTATTGCTATTGGTTTAGCTTTACAAAATAATATGTCAAATTTTGCTTCTGGATTGCTGATTTTAATCTTTAAACCTTTCAAAGAGGGTGATTTGATTTCTGTGAATGGTGTAGAAGGTTCTGTAAAAGCAATTCATTTCTTCAACACCGCTATTGCCACGAAAGAGAATCGTATTGTGTTCATTCCGAACTCTGCCATTACTTCTAATAATCTGATGAATAGTAATTATGAGAGTACTCGTTATGTGACGTTCACATTTGGCATTGGATATGGTTCAGATCATCATCGTGCCATCGAGGTGTTGAAAGAGATTTTTCAGCAAACTGGAAAGGTGCTCAATATGGATACCCTTGAAATTGGTATTAAAGAATTTGGTGATAATTCTGTCAATATTGTAGCGTATCCATTGATTAATACTGAAGATTATCGTAATGTGTACTATGGGGTTATGTCTGATGTGAAAGATCGCTTTGATGCGGAAGGTATCGATATTCCATATCCACAGCGAGTGGTTCATATGGTGAAATATTAATAACAATACCAAAGGTAATGGGCTACCCTCTTATATAACAGAGGAAGTTGATGCATAGTTGTCAGCATGTCTCTGTTTTTGCAATGTATGTGAGAAGAACTGTATTAAAGTGGAACAAATCTTAGTATAATACATATATAAGATACTATAGGAGGAAAGGACAATGAATGAGAGCCACTTTTTTGCCCTCTTAGGGCGCATGAAATATATTCAGCGTTGGAGCTTGATGCGCAATACAGAAGTGGAAAATTTACAAGGTCATAGTTTAGAAACTGCTATGATTGCCCATCAACTAGGAATACTGCGAAACACATATTTTAATGGGGATGTCGATGTGAACCGACTAGCGGTACTAGCCATGTATCATGATGTAAGCGAAGTTTTTACAGGAGATATGCCGACGCCTGTGAAATATTTTAACCCTAAGTTGCGTGCTCTCTACGGAGAAGTAGAGCAATTGGCGAATGAAACTTTATGGCATACGTTGCCAGAACCAGTGCAACCAGCTTATGAAGAAGTATTGGTATCTATACCAGAGGAATACGAAGTGTTGGTGAAAGCAGCAGATACCTTGTCAGCGTTTATGAAGTGTGTCACAGAAAAAGCGGCTGGCAACGATGAGTTTAATGCAGCCTACGATACGACTCACGAACGATTAGCGAATATGCAATTGCCAGAAGTAGATCTATTTTTGAAAGTGTATGTGCCTAGTTTAACGAAGTCTTTGGATGAAATGAATGTATCCTTTGCAAAGTAATGAGGGTTGCGAATCTGTACACTTTCACGTATACTAATACTATATGGATAATAACTAAGAAGAGGAAAAATCTTTTGAACGCATCACAGAGAGCATTGGGTTGGTGGAACAATGTATGTAGAAGAAAGAGGGTAGCCTCGGAGTTGGCATGGTGAACTAGAGTAAGTGTGCCCGCTGATCAGCGTTAACGATAATGAGTGATTGCTACGGCAATAATCTAGGTGGTACCGCGGAAGTATAGACCCTTTCGTCCTAATGGACGAGGGGGTCTTTTTTGTATATAGGAGGACACATGAAAGAATATAAAAATTTAACTACTTACAATCCAAAAGAGATTGAACAACAATGGTATTCATATTGGGAAGAGAAAGGCTATTTCCATGAGGAAGTGGACACAAATAAAGAGCCTTTCAGTATTGTCTTACCGCCACCAAATGTAACAGGTCAATTGCACATGGGTCATGCCCTTGATAACACTTTGCAAGATATTTTGATTCGTACGAAACGTATGCAAGGTTACAATGTGTTGTGGATGCCTGGTACAGACCATGCAGGGATTGCAACGCAAGTAAAAGTAGAAGAAAATATCATGAAAACGGAAGGAAAATCTCGTCATGATTTAGGGCGTGAAGAGTTCTTAAAACGCGTATGGGAATGGAAACAAGAATATGGTAGCACCATCGTAAAACAAATTCGTAGTTTAGGTGCTTCTTGTGATTGGACGAGAGAGCGTTTTACCTTGGATGAAGGCTATCATGAAGCAGTATTAAAAGTATTCGTAGAGTTATACGAAAAAGGTTTAATCTATCGTGGAGAACGTATTACAAACTGGTGTCCTAATTGTTTGACTGCATTGTCTGACATTGAAGTAGAACACGAAGATGAAAATGGTCATTTATGGCATATTAAATATCCAGTAATCGGTGAGGAAGATGTATTCTTAACTGTAGCTACCACACGTCCTGAAACGATGTTTGGTGACGTAGCCGTAGCGGTGAACCCTAACGATGAGCGCTATGCCCATTTAGTAGGCAAAGAATTATTGCTTCCATTCGTAAATCGTCATATCCCAATCATTGCCGATGAATATGTAGATCAATCGTTCGGTACTGGTTGCGTAAAAATTACACCAGCTCATGACCCTAATGACTTTGAAATGGGACAACGTCATAACTTGGAAAGTATCGTGGTGATGAACCCAGATGGCACTATGAATGCAGGAGCAGGTCACTTTGTGAACATGCCTCGTGAATTAGCACGTAAACAGGTGGTAGCAGAATTAGAGGATCAAGGTTTATTAGAAAAAGTGGAAGAACACGGTCACAGCGTAGGTCATTGTTCCCGTTGTAATACAACAGTAGAACCAATGGTATCTAAACAATGGTTCGTATCTATGGAACCATTGGTAAAACCTGCTTTAGAAGTGGTACGTGATAAATCTATTGAATTTGTACCAGAACGCTTTACAAAAACATATACAAACTGGTTAGAGTCCATTCGTGATTGGTGTATTTCTCGTCAATTATGGTGGGGACATCGTATCCCAGCGTGGTACTGCCAAGACTGTGGAGAAACGATTGTAACGACAGAAACATTGACAGAATGTCCACATTGTCATGGCAAAGTAGAACAAGATCCAGATGTACTCGATACATGGTTCAGCTCTGCGTTATGGCCGTTTGCCACAATGGGTTGGCCTGACAATACAGAGGAAGTGAAACATTGGTATCCTACTAGCGTCATGGTAACAGGTTACGACATTATCTTCTTCTGGGTAGCTCGTATGATTTTCATGGGCTTAGAATTTAAAGAAGAAATTCCTTTCAAACATGTATTCATTCATGGTCTAGTACGTGATAGCCAAGGTCGCAAAATGAGTAAATCCTTGGGCAATGGTATCAATCCATTAGAAGTGATCGAAGAATACGGTGCCGATGCGTTGCGCTTTACCTTGGTAACAGGTAATACACCGGGCAACGATATGCGCTTCTATATGGAACGTGTGGAAGCAAACCGTAACTTTGCCAACAAAATCTGGAATGCCTCTAAATTTGTGTTGATGAACTTAGAAGGCTTTGATGAAAGTTTCGTACCAAGTGCAGAAGATTACACATTGGCAGATAAATGGATTCTAGAAGAATACAATAAAACAGTCACAAACATTACGAATAACCTTGATAAATTTGAATTAGGGGAAGCGGCGAGTGCTGTATACGATTTCATTTGGAATACGTACTGCGACTGGTACATTGAATTAGCGAAACCTCGTTTATACAACAAAGAAGGTGGTCGTGACCGTCAAACAGTACAATACTTGTTGGTATCCATCCTTCGTCATATGATGGAATTATTACACCCATTCATGCCATTCGTAACAGAACATATTTGGCAACATTTACCACATGAAGGAGAGAGCATCATGGTTGCTCCATGGCCAAGTACATTATCCATGGAAGGCTTCAGCTCTGCAGCGGCTCATATGAATGTGATGATGGACGGCATCAAAGGTATCCGTAACATGCGTGCTGAAATGAATGTACCAATGGGTAAACGTTCTGAGGTTATCTTAGTGCCGGCTACAGAAGAGTTGAAAGGTATCTTAGAAACCCATGGTGATTATTTCCACACATTAGGCTGGGCTGAAAAAGTAACAGTACTTTCACCAGATGCACCAAAACCAGAAAATGCCACAGTAACAGTGGTGAATGGCTTAGAAGTGTACTTGTTGTTGAAAGATTTAATCGATGCAGACAAAGAAAAAGAACGTATCGCCAAAGAACAAGCCACAGTATTGAAAGAAATTGCTCGTTTAGAAGGCAAATTGAACAACCAAGGATTCTTAGCAAAAGCCCCTGAAGCGGTGGTAGCAAAAGAAAAAGAAAAATTGGAAGAATACAAACAAAAACAACAAGCTTTGAACGAACGTGAAGAGTTCTTAAAAACATTAGCATAAGGAGATCCATCATGAATTATACGGAAGCGATTGCCTACCTAGAAGAGGTAGCCTCCTTTGGGATTCATCCAGGATTAGAGCGGATTACGGCTCTATTAGAAGAGCTAGGAAATCCACAACATACATATAAAACTATCCATGTCACAGGAACGAACGGCAAAGGGTCTGTTTCTACCTATATTACCTATGGATTGTATATGAGCGGACTTCGAGTGGGGACATTTACGTCCCCTCATCTCCAATCTTATACGGAGCGCATGCGTGTGAATACGGCCTGTATTACAGAAGAGGCCTTTGCTGATTTGATTGAGCGTGTTAGCCATGCTGTGAAAGCGATCATGGATCGTGGTGTGGAAGCTCCTACACAATTTGAGATACTAACAGCAGCGGCGTTCTTATTCTTCCAAGAACAAGGAGTAGACTATGCCGTTATCGAAGTGGGCTTAGGTGGATTACTAGACTCTACGAATGTAATTACTCCAGAAGTAGCTGTGATTACGAATGTAACCATCGACCATCAAGCGTATTGTGGTGATACTGTAGAAGAAATTGCCCGCCATAAAGCAGGTATTATTAAGAAAGGTGTGCCTCTTGTAACAGCAGCTCAAGGGGGCGCTCTTGATGTAATTAAAGAAACGGCAAAATCGTTAGGTGTGAAATACCATGTGTTTAACGAAGATTTTACTATCGATAGCCGTAGTGCCATGGCGATGGGACAAATGATTACTGTAAAAGATAAAGCAGGCCATAAAGACATGCTCTTCACATCTATGCATGGTATCCATCAAGCCCTAAATTTAGCGTGTGCAGCAAAGGTGTTGCAAATCCTGAAAGACAAAGAGCCAGCAGTAAGTGAAGAAACCTATCGTGAAGGTTTAGCTCGTGCTACTTGGCCGGGACGGTTTGAAACCTTCAAAGTTCATGGCAGGACAATCATTTTAGATGGAGCTCATAATGCGAACGGAGCAGAAGCCTTTTCTATGACATACAATGAACTGTATCCAGAAAAAGCGAAAACTGTGGTTTTGTCAATTTTGGAAGATAAAGATGTATCTACTATGGTCAGCTATTTAGTGGGACAAAAAGACCGAGTGATTACGGTGCCAGCTCCTACTCCACGTGGTATTGATCCGGCACAATTGGCAAAACAAATGCCTGTCCAAGCAGTTCCTATGGAGACCATCCAAGCGGGGTTAGACCATGCAATGAAAATAACAAAAGAAGGCGATATCATCGCTGTGGTGGGGTCCTTATACATTCTTGGTGACGTGCAACAATGGCTCGCCCAAGAAATGGGGCATTAATGGATGCTCTACGTAGACTATCTGTAGACCAATGGATAGTCTACCTCCTCTATGGGGCTACACTGTGTATTCCACTGATTCCTATTGGTGGTAATGTACTTGTCATCTTGGCAGGACTATTGGCTTTGCTCTTCGATAGACAGCGATTTTCTGGGTCCCTACATTGGTTGCAGTGGACCGTATTGGCTTATATCGTTTGGACAGGGATTTCTATTATAAATTCTGTGAATGTCCAATGGTCGGCTATGAGTTGGGGCTATCATATAGGTATCTATGGTACGGTGTATTGGCTAATGACCTATTATATGAATACAGAAGAACGGCGCAAGAAGTTTCTCTCCTTGTTTTGTATCACTGGTGTCCTCGTTTGTTTAGGTGCGGCCTATCAGTACTTTTATATGATATCTACGCATATCCATGAGTGGGTGGATAATGTTCACTTTCCAGGGCTTATGCGTCGCATGTATGGAACCTTACAGAATCCGAATTTGCTAGGGGAATATTTGTTGTTTGTCCTATCTATAGGAGGTCTAGGAACGATACAAGCTCTGAAAGAGAAAGACTGGAAGCGCTGTAGTAAAATGGGCTTAGCTCTACTCATTATGCTTCTGTGTTTAGTACTCACGTACTCTCGAGGTATGTGGCTGAGTTTAGCCGTGACAGTATTTGTAGCAGGGCTCTGTGTAGAACGAAGATTATTATATGCATTGCTGGTAGTGCCATTGGTATTATTCTTTTACCATGGAGAAGTGTCCAGCCGATTGTGGTCTTTATTTAGCGGACAAGATACATCTGTTATGCTTAGATGGGCTCTATGGGATAGTACCATGTACATGGTGGAGGACTTCCCTGTGTTTGGTATCGGTTGGGATGCGTTTTGGATGACCTATCCAGACTATAATTACTTCATCCAAGATCCGAGGGTAATCATTTATCATGCTCATAATTTATACTTACATGTGGCGGCAGAAACAGGACCGATTTCGCTATGCTTGTTGTTAGCTATTTTGCTAGGCCATAGTCGCAATATGCAAAAAGGTAATACCAGAGGGATTCCGTATCGCTATGGGATGACATTGGTAACTGTCTCTGTATTAGTCAGTGGCCTCTTTGACCATGCTCTATATAGTCAACAAGTGAGTCTCGTATTATGGCAACTATTGGGGTTTGCCATGAGTGTCATACGCAATGAGTCGTAATAAGAGAATAGTGCAATACGATCTAAATGCATTAAAGTTTATATAATATAATCATTATAAGAACTATCTTATTTTGAATGTGATTGTCAAAATATAGTATGATGAAGGGAAAGCTTGTATCGATGTGTAGGATTTTGATAACACATAGACAGAAGATAGGGCGCTTTCCCAATCATACTAATAGTTATAATGGCAAATAACCATTAGTTATGAATAATATAACGACAAGATATGCATAAACATAAACAGATAATCTAGATAGGAATAACTATATCGAAAAAAGTTGGGCTGCTACAACAATTATAGATATAGGTAGATAGAGGGTATAACAAAAAGTTATAGGCCCTCTATTTTTTTGTATTTCATATGCCTATTATGCATATATTTGCACAATGAGGTTGACAATATGATGAAAAATCGGTACTATTTATGAGAATTAACAAATATCACATTTTAAGTATAGATTACAAAATACTAACGTTTTAGTTATAATAAAAAGCAATCATATAATGAATGCGTATGGTGAGTGGAAGGATGTAACTGTACTTATCTTGTGACACAGCTGAATAAGTCATTCAAACTAAAGGAGATGGTAGTATGATCGACATTTTAGATCGCGTGCAAGGCGCAGCGTTGCAAGCAAAAATTACTACAGCAGAAGAAGCAGCTAAATTGATTAATCCAGGAGACCATGTAGGTATCAGTGGTTTTACACCATCTGGTTATCCTAAAGCAGTGCCATTGGCGCTTGCAAAACGCATGGAAACAGATCCTTTCCAAATCGATCTTTGGACTGGCGCATCAGTTGGTGATGAAGCAGACGGAGCGTTAACTCGTGTGAACGGTATTCGCCGTCGTTTCCCATATCAAACAAATAACGATACACGTAAAGCGTTAAATAGCCAAAAAATTCGTTACATTGATATGCATCTTAGCCAAATGGCTCAACAAATTCGTTACGGATTCTTTGGTGATACTGACGTAGCAATCATTGAAGCGGTTTGTATCCGTGAAGATGGTGGTATCGTTCCTAGTACATCCGTTGGTAACTCCCCAACATTTGTTAGCCAAGCTAAAAAAGTTATCGTAGAAGTGAACGTATCTCAACCAATGTCCTTGGTAGGTATGCACGATATCTATGAACCACAAGATCCTCCATACCGTGAGCCATTCCCAATCAAAGCGGCTGGCGATCGTATCGGAACAGATTACATCCCATGTGACCCTGCGAAAATCGTAGCTATCGTTCCATGTGATGTACCTGACACAACTCGTCCACTAGCACCAATCGATGATGATGCAAAAGCGATGAGTCAACATTTGATTAACTTCTTCTTAGAAGAAGTTAAAGCAGGTCGTTTACCTGAAAACTTATTGCCATTACAATCTGGCGTAGGTTCCGTAGCAAATGCGGTTGTGTCTGGCTTGGCTGAAGGTCCTTTCACAAACTTATCTATTTTCACAGAAGTTATCCAAGACGGTATGTTGGACTTAATCGATGCAGGTAAAGTAACAGATTGTTCTGGTACAGCATTGTCCCCATCTCCAGATGGATTGAAACGCTTCTATGACAATATCGACAAATACAGCAAACACATTCTTTTGCGTCCGCAAGAGATTTCCAATAACCCTGGCTTAGCTCGTAGACTTGGTGTTATCACTATGAATACAGCTATCGAATTCGATATCTTCGGTAATGTAAACTCTACTCATATCATGGGTAGCAAAATGATGAATGGTATCGGTGGTTCCGGGGACTTCACTCGAAATGGTTATATCTCCATTTTCTGTACGAACTCTGTAGCAAAAGGAGGAGACATCAGCTCCATCGTTCCTTTTGTATCTCACATTGACCATACAGAACATGATGTACAAGTATTCTGTACAGAACAAGGTATTGCCGATGTTCGTGGTTTGGCTCCAATTGAAAGAGCATACAAAATCATTGAAAACTGTGCTCACCCAGACTACAAACAAGAATTATTAGATTACCTCGAAAGAGCTATTGAAAAGACAAATGGCGCCCATACACCTATCTTATTAGATGAAGCTCTTTCTTGGCATAAACGCTTCACTGAAACAGGAAGCATGAAAAAACAAGGTTAATTTTTTAGGAGGATGATGACATGGCTAATGACAACTTAAAAGCCAAACTTGCTGAATATGAAGCAGCGTACGCTAAAAACTGTGAGAAAGTACCTGCACGTCAAAACTTACCAGAACAACCGGTATATACACCGCTTGATCTAGAAGGTTTCGATTACGAACGTGATCTAGGATTCCCAGGATTTTATCCTTATACTCGTGGCGTTCAACCTACAATGTACCGTGGCCGTTTCTGGACAATGCGTATGTATGCTGGTTTCGCAACTGCTGAAGAGTCCAACAAACGTTACCGTTACTTAATCGAGTCCGGTGCAACTGGTCTTTCTTGCGCATTCGACTTACCAACACAAATCGGTTATGACTCCGACGACGCTATGGCTGAAGGCGAAGTTGGTAAAGTAGGTGTTGCGATTGACTCCTTAAAAGATATGGAAATCTTGTTCCAAGGTATCGACTTAGGTAAAGTTTCCACTTCTATGACAATCAACGCTCCTGCATCTGTACTTCTTGCTATGTACATTGCAGTTGCTGAAAAACAAGGTGTACCTTCCACTGAACTTCGTGGTACTATTCAAAATGATATTTTGAAAGAGTACGCAGCTCGCGGAACTTACATCTTCCCTCCAAAACCATCCATGCGTTTGATCACTAATATTTTCGAATATTGCTCTCAATATGTGCCAAAATGGAATACTATCTCCATCTCCGGTTACCATATTCGTGAAGCGGGTTCCACTGCTGCGCAAGAAATCGCTTTCACAATTGCTGATGGTATTGCATACATCGAAGCAGCTCTTAAAGCTGGCTTAGAAGTTGACGATTTCGCAGGTCGTTTGTCCTTCTTCTGGAACGCACACAACAACGTATTAGAAGAAGTTGCAAAATTCCGTGCATCCCGTCGTCTATGGGCACATATCTTGAAAGAACGTTTTGGTGCTAAAAAACCTAAATCTATGATGTTACGTGTACATACTCAAACAGCTGGTTCCATGTTGACTGCACAACAAGTTGATAACAACATCGTTCGTGTTGCTCTTCAAACTGCAGCTGCTGTAATGGGTGGTACTCAATCCTTACATACTAACTCTCGTGACGAAGCATTGGCTCTTCCAACTGAAGCATCTGTACAAATCGCTCTTCGTACACAACAAATCGTTGCTTACGAATCCGGTTTAGCTGACGTAGTTGACCCATTGGGCGGTTCCTACTATGTAGAAGCTATGACAAATGCTATCTATGAAGAAGCTAAAGCATACATCCAAAAAATCGACGAAATGGGTGGCGCTGTTGAAGCTATCGAAAAAGGTTACATCCAAAAAGAAATCCAAGAGTCTGCTTATAAATGGCAAATGGAAGTGGAATCTGGCCTTCGTACAATCGTAGGTGTTAACAAATTCCAAGTAGAGGAAAAACCAGTTGAAGGTCTTCTTCGCATCGATGCTTCTGTAGGTATCAACCAATCCAAGAAAACACAACAAGTTCGCGCAGACCGCGATCAAGCAGCAGTTGATGCAGCATTAGCAGCATTA
>CAUSMY010000036.1:0-11141 GCA_963533015.1 uncultured Veillonella sp. | reverse complement strand
CATTCGTCCATACCTTGTACCCATATATCAAATGCATCTTTACTTCTTTTAACGCCTATAGTCGATACCGCTATTGTTCCGCCTGTTGGTAGCCCATCAAAAGCAAAATCATAGCTATCTGTACCAGCCCATGACACAGTAGGGATAACAGTACACCCATAATCTTGCATCATTTGACCGATTAAGCGACTTCTATATGTATTCCATATCATCATCGCTATTGGCATGTTCGTGTATAGGCTAAAATCAGGCGTTAATACACAATCATAATCTGCAAGCATGGCACAGTAATCATCTGAACTATTCCACACTCTTTCAAATTGATAATCGTCAAGGAAGAAATGAACCCCTATGCCCTCTTGTGGCGGTGTACTTTTACAGTAATTAAACCCCATTAATGACTTTGGCGTATGTATCACCTTGTCTAGTGTAGGTATGTCATATATCCCCGTGCATCTGTTTTCATCAAAAGCATACAAGTTATACGCATTAGCCGTCCGCTCACGCTCGTTTCCCTTTTGTGGTAGTTCCATTTCAACTGTATCTACTGGGTCTGCAATTTCAAAACCAAACTCTGACATATCGAAATCAAATATTTCATTCATTTCTAATGACAAAATACCTTTATCCCATTTAGATACCTCGGATACTTTGTTATCCGCCAGTCTGTATGCTTTTATTTGTTGGTCTGTTAGATCATCAGCGACAATACAGGGTACTTCCTCAATACCTAATGCATGTGCTGCCTTATATCTAGTATGACCGCACACAATCACATTGTTTCTATCAATAACAATCGGCACTTTAAACCCAAACTGTTCAATCGATTTTGCCACTAACGGAACGGCTTTATCATTCTTGCGTGCGTTCTTCTCATATGGAATTAGTTCATGTATGCTTTTTGTTACAACTTCCATTATTTAAGAACCTCACCGCCTTTCCGTTTTAACTTGCCTTTATCCTTGCGACATATTCCGTAATGTGTCTTACAGGAACGTTTAGCTGTTATGTATGTCTGACACAATCCGTTATAATCTATTACATCAGCAGTGCATATTCCGCATTTATCGTTGTTCAAGCAATGCTTTCTATCGCAATGTACCTGTGTCATTTTTCTCCTTTTGATAACTTTATACAAAAATGAGATATATCAGCGTTGATATACCTCATTATGTGATAGTTTTATTCATTTGTAGTGTATATTCAAAACCAAAGTTATACAGTTAGATACGCTCTAACACGAGTTAATGAATTGTAATCATGTTATTCACTAGCTATAACACGTTATTCTCGGTTTCTTAGTGGAAACATATATAACTCCAGTTTTCAATATACACTCTCTAAACTGATACTGCTTTATTTTATGAATAATTTTGAGGATTAACTCATGAAATTGTGTAGTAGTTTGCATCTTTTGAAAGGAAAGGATTGCAGTATCAGTTTACAAAGTGCAATTGTAGAGGTGCGGTGCAGTTAGAAATAATGTATTTACACTCTAATGACGATTTTATCGAAGTACAATTTTCAATAAAAATAAATATAAGTATTTTCCGCACCTCAATTGCTATTAAGTTTTTTTGCAACACATAGTTTATGAAGGATATAAGATTACTGCCCGTGTTTGTAACCTTACACCTTATATTCTACTATGTATTGACATGGACTTATACGGACATTTGCGGACATTTACGGACATTTGCGGACAACTTTTTGCCACATTCAATCAATGCTCGTTGCTTATATCGTTTTGCCTGTTTAGTCGAGTAATTCCCAATCATTTTATACGCATCTTCCGTTGTGGTATTCAATATGTACTCATATCTTAGAATGACCGCACCTAGTTTTTCATCAAGGCTATCAATCAATATGATCGCATCGCATTTCAATTCCGCTAACCGTTCAATCTCCTTATTCCGCTTTTCTGTAGTATCCATAAATTTAGCTATACTACCTTCTAATCCTTGCGGAGTGCCACCGCCTGTTACTCTATCTTTGGAATAATCAATAGCACCTATTGAGGTTATATTACCCCTTAACTGCTCTATTTCTTCCTTGATAGATGCTATTTGTACATCTACAAGCTTTACAGGCCGAAGGTGTTCAATAGCTAGGTTGATTAATTCCTGTTCACTCAAATATAAATCACCTCAATCCTTAAATGCACCATTAATGGCTAACATATAAACCAACACGCTCCATGCTACAAATATAATTGCATTTGCATAACCATTATTTGTATTACTAACTGCAAGCCATAAACAAAAGAACATAAACCATGTCATATATTTATACCTCTGCTACTTTTGCATGCCGCCAACTTATCGTATCAGTGATATTTTCGGAGCTCCATGATGTTGTGCCACCACACCACGTATTCACCTTGCCATTTTTAAAAAATGCGAAATAACGCTTTTCCCATTTCGCACCTTCAAAATCTCTAACTAATACAGGTGTATCAACTTTTACTTTGCTCCAGTCAACAACACCTAGATACTCGCCAATATCAATCAATTGGTCTTTTTCTTCAAAGCAGGTACATTTGACTTGTACACGTGGCGAAAACGGGCATAGACAATCTCTTTCAGTGACAAAGAAAAATAGTGTATCATCTTCGATTTCTGCTTTTTGATACCCTAGATCATACATGCGTTTGAATAGTTCATCTGTAAATTGTTTATCGTTCATAATTTAAGCCAATCCTTTCCCCTTCTGCTGTATTTATAGACTTCTGAATTTGTGAGTACTATGTTGCTCCCTACCTTCATAGCTTTGCCAATTGTGAATATATTATCGCCACTTTCATAAGCTAATTGTTTAAGGAATTCCATAGCACTCTTTTTAGTCTTGTGTGCATCAATAAAGTAGTCTGAATGGATAGTATATCCGCTATATCCTAAACTCTTACTTCCCTGTGCTACCGAACCCATTACTACCTCTTTCTGTTTCGTACAATCTGTCTGTTTCTTCAACATCAGGCAATAATATCGGAACAATTAACAACTGTGCTATACGTTCGCCACGCTTAATCGTGTAATTCTTGCATGATACATTGTCATATACCGCACATATCTCCCCTGTATAGTCACTATCAATTACTCCCATGCTATTTGCCATGCGTAGCGGTGTCTTATGCATGCTACTACGAGGCACTAACAATCCAACGTGAAAGTCAGGTATCTGTACCGCTATTCATAATGGAATTTTTTTCTGTGTATCTGCTGGTACTGTAATATCGAATGGACAATATAGATCTAAACCAGCACTCCATTTACTACCTCGTGTAGGCAACTCAACATATTCATTCAATTTCTTTACTAATATTTCTCCAATCCCCCCATATTTTCGCTCTTGTTACTTGATTACTTGTTATGTTTAACTCCTTCATGATTTGCCGATTTGTTAAACCATTCTTACAACACTCAATGACTTTATCGATTAGTTTAAATTCATCTTGGATACTTACTTTCTTAGGTAGTCCGCACCCTTTACCGCCTACAATTTTAATGGCTTCACTTGTATCAAGGTTTCCCCATACTACCGATGCTAATGCTAACCAATTTTTGCAGTTATACGGAATACCATATACAGATGTATTAACTGCCATATTCCTCACTCCATTCACTTTCCTTGTATATGCGAAAGAAATCATCAGCACTCAGAATTACTAGCCACTTTTGATTACTTTTCTTCCAAGCTACTATCGGAATATCCACATTGTCTGCTTGAATTGCATCGTGTTCCGCCTGTTCATATGCTTTACGTACATTTAGGTTCTCAACAAACTTCACCTCTTGATGTATGTTAGGTAAACCTACACAGTCCGATGCATCGCCTGTGTTTCCGCAATATTGGACTGTTCGCCTTACCTTATCGAACCCATGCGACTTACATACATCTCGCCACATTCGTTCACCACGCTTACCTTTATCTCTGCTATTGATAGGCATATCATCACCGCCTTATTCTGCAAATTCCATCAAATTTGTTTGTACTTTTACATCGCTCAACATTTCATCTTTTGCTTTGGCATACATTTTTCTGTCAATCTCAAATCCGTATGCACTTCTTCCGAGTTCCATCGCCGCCCTTAACGTGCTGCCGCTACCAGCCACAGGGTCAATTACCACATCACACTCATCTGTAAATATTTCTATCAAGCGTTTTAGTACGTTTACAGGCTTTTGCGTTGGGTGGATATTAGGAATGATATTCTTGTTATCACGTTTCCATTCAAAGTGATCAAATATCATTTTTTTGTTGTTATTGAATTTAGGCAACTTTTCACGATACAGAATTAACGCATATTCTGTAGCACCAACTATACGCATATTAGCTTTTAGCACTTGTGCGGAATAGTTTTTATTAAACGTGATAGGAATGTAATTTTTAAACCCATGTTTTTGTGCATATTCGATTACCATCGGCATTTGTTGAAATGAACAAAACACAATCATACATGGTGCTTGTCCTCGTTCTTTAGGTTCTTTCTTCAATAGTCGATTGCAAAAGTGAAAGTATTCCGCAATGTTGAAATTGTAATCGGAATTAAAAAATGCTTTACCAGCTTTCTTACTTTCGCCGTTCTTGTTATCCCCCCCCACATACCACATAGGATTACTTGCATATGCATTGTTACCTAGATTGTATGGAATATCAGCAATTACCAACTGTGCCTTTGGTATTCCATATCGTTTGAAATTTTGAAAATTATCATTAAACAGTTCTACTTTCATTGTTTCCTCTAATCATTTACGCTACATCCATATTTAGCTTTACGCATTTTATGTCTAATTTTCTTTGCATTGTTAACTATGTATGTATCGGTATCGTTACGCATTACATTACACTTCATTTCTTTTTCTTTGTTCTTCTTGTACATTCGGTACATAGGGCATCTAACATGACACCCTATATCTCGAAATGTACACCCCTTACATGGTGCATTCATAATCAATACCCTATTAAAACGGAATATTTTCATCTGGGTTTGTGTTATCAAAACTGTCAAAGTTGCTGGATGTAGTTTCATCATTTGTTAATGATGTTCCTACAAAGTTTGCTACCACTTCTGTTACATATCGTTTTTGTCCTTCTTGTGTTTCGTATGAACGTGTTTGAAGTCTACCCTCAACAAACACCCTATTGCCTTTACGCAAATTACCGATGCTTTCACCTAGCTTTCCCCATGCTACACAATTAATGAAAGCCGTTTGTTCTTTTGTTTCGTTTGTTGTACTGTCAACGTATGTATTTGTAGCAGCTACTGTGAAAGTTGCCACCGCTTTTCCAC
This sequence comes from uncultured Veillonella sp., assembly GCA_963533015.1. Taxonomy (GTDB): domain Bacteria; phylum Bacillota; class Negativicutes; order Veillonellales; family Veillonellaceae; genus F0422. The sequence continues at coordinate 5,851 of CAUSMY010000036.1, read as the reverse complement.
TTTGTGTAAATCTTAATTCCGCATCACGTGCTAAATTTCCTAATAGTTGTACTTGGTTCATATATTCAACTCCTATTTTCTAATTCTACGCACCATATCGCCTTGTTATGGTGCATTTACCATTTCTCGCTTATGATTTATCGTCCAAAATATTAACTCGCCTTACAGGGCTTTTAAATCGATTTTCAGTAACTAAGATGATTTAGTCTTGCTTCTACTTCATCCACGTACACATCGTAGCTAGGATGAATATGGCAATCGACTGTTGCCTCTTCACGCATTATTTCAAGTAGGTTTTCAATCTTAGTGAGTGCTTGTTCTTCATTATTCGCCATCATTTGAAAGCTAACATTGAACGATACATTCACACTTACATCAAACTCTTTCACGCTTTCTTTCATTTATCCCCCTATTACTTTTCGTAGTAGTGCTTTACCACTTTCGGATATATCGGTATTATCTAGTATTTCGTTTAAATTAACAGGCTCACGCTCCTCTTTGACTGTTTCGATTAAATGTCCGTTCGGTAGCATTTTGATTTGTGCATTACCTGATTCTATTTGTTTTCGCTCTTCCTCTTTCTTCATCTTCATTTCTAAAATCAATCCATCATTCTTGATTTCAGATGCTTTTTCATCGTTTTTATTTTTTCTTTTAACTAACTCTTCATAGCATCTGACAAATTGAGACATACAAGCGGAACGATTGTAATCTCCACTCCAAGGGTTAAATGCACTCCATATTGTTTGTGCTGCCTGTTTTATTATTCCGTCTAAATGCTCCAATCCATGCTCATAGCTATATAATCTAACTGCATCTTCAACTACCCCATAGGCTTCTTGTGCAGTCATCATTTCTTCTTTTCCGTTGATGTAATTATCGAGTTCTTTATACTCACTCTCTATTTCTGCAAATGATGGTAAGAATTTACATTTACTCAACAGATTTAGCATGGCTCGTTGTAGAATTAATGGATCAGCATACGATAATTGATGTACATACAACTTGATTGTTTCTTTAGATGGGCTAGTGTTCCACCCTGTACTCAATATCAATAGTGCTTCCAGTATCTTCTGTTGATGGTTCATTTGATTGTTCATTTACACCCCCATATTCACTCATTAAATCCCTCATATCATTTAATGCATCTTGTTTACTACTCTTGAATTTTTGTTTGTTATATCCATTCCTTTCCCATGTTCGGATTGTTGCTTTCCAGTCTTTCATTTTCTTTCCGTTAGATAACACCCAACCCCTAGCCTCTTGATAATCAATAAAGTACTCAGCATCAATATTGTTATTACGTTCGATACAATATGCTTTTACTTCTTCAAGCGTTGGCGGTTTAAAGTGTGTGCGTGTTTGTTGTGATTTATCCACAACATATATATCTCTATCTCTATCTCTATCTCTATCTCTATCTCTGGTGGAGATTTGTCGGAGATTTGTCTGGACATTTGTCCGTTCGCTTTCTATTCGTTGTCTATACTCACGTTTTCTATCGGCTTCACTACTGCCTTTTCCTATGTAATTTTGAATATCCAACAAATAAATTGCACCATTATCCAGTACTTCGATTAAGCCTAAATCTTTAAATATAGATAGTGCTTGTTTGATAGTTCCAACTTGATGACCTGTAATACTCGATAACATATCAGCACTATAAGGAATGCGATCGTTGAAAACCAACCGACCATCATTTTTCAAGCTACGAAGATACAGTTTAAGTAGGATATTGCTATATAAATATCCATCTTTCATGCTTTCCAAAATTTTCATTTCATCAGTGTCAAAGAAATTATCTTTCAGCCGTAGATAGTAATACTTTTTGTTGTCGCTCATAGGCTACCTCTTATAGATAGCTAGTGGTTTGTTTGATGAGTTTATCTACATCAAAGCCATTGATTTTTGTTAATGTTTTAGCACATCTAACAGTTCTTGTTTTATTGATTACATCTAGCACGTCTTTTAATTCACTGATTTCTTTTTTATGAATTTTATATTCACCATTTTCACGTTCTAACAATTCAATTCGTTTTGTTATATATAGTTCGACTACATCAATTTTCTTCATATCGTTTCGTCCTTTCTTCAATGATCGCTTCTAGCTTCCTTTTTGTTTCTTTGGCAAATACTCCATGTGCTAAATTGTTATGGCAATATCTGCACAAGCATGCTAGATTGGTTAATTCGCTTGTTCCACCTCTACCCCTAGGCAATATGTGATGCACTTCCGTTGCAGGTGCGCCACATATTACGCAACATGGATAGCCATCTATACTATCTCGTTCAATAGCTTTCGGTCTTGTGATTTTGTAGAGTTTATCATCTTCCCTTTTTCGTTTGTTCATTCCCCCACTCCTTAACTAGCGACTGTATGTAATCGCTATCTTCAAGTTGTATCCCTAGTTGATGGCATTCATCCACTAGGCAATCTATCAATCGTTGCATTTCTGATACTGTATATACACTGCTTCCGTGGTAGCACATTATATTGTGATAGCCTTGTAGACTTTTACATTCGCCTGCATCTTCGGCTATCCACCCTATTCCGTGTGCTTGCCATATTTGAATGTATCTCTCTATGGCATCCTCACGTACTGGTACATAACTATAGTGGCTACAATCTTTTATTGCTTGTCTATACACATCCTCTTTTGATATGTATCCATTTTTGCTTAACTCTTTGGCTATCTTTTGACATAGAACCCAGCAATAAGCATTAGCGTTTAAACTGCGTGATTTTGACTTCTTTTTGATTTCAATCACATATTCTTTTTCTTTATCTAATTTCGCTAGGTCATTGTCATGTGGTGCTGGTATTACTACCATTACACCTAATGGGCTTCTTAACAGTTCGATATTATTTGTTGTCCATTTCATAGAGTTGTTAGCCACGCTTTAAATTGTTGTAACTCTTGCAAATCTAAAAATTCAGTTGACGATTTATTAAATGTTGTTTTCATATAAGAAATAGCATTTTCTTTTGTTACACCTTTGATTTTTGCTAATTCAGAAATTTCGTGTTTAACACCCTTGGTTAATTCAGTTTCGTTATTGCTTTGTGCATCATCATCTTCATCCCAAGCCACACCTAAAATAGAGGATAAGGAATATCTTCGTGCATACGTTACAACACTACCAACACCTTGAGGGTCTTTTTTCATCAATGGTAGCGTTAAAGGGTCGCTTTCCAACCATTCACCGCTTTCATGTAATAACATGGTTGTTACAGATACTACATCAGAACCTGTAAAAGGTACTTGCAAAAAAGATAATCCATTGTTTGCTAATACAGGTCTAACCGCTTGTAGTAAACTGTCTAGCGTTACATATTTTGATTTTAGAAATGCATTTTCTTTTGTTCTGTTCGGGTCAGATACTTCTGATTGGAATTTCGCTAATGCTTTAGCTATTTCTGTTATGGTTTCACTTCTATTCATTAAATTTCGCTCCATTCAACACCTAATCGGATTAATGTATCGGTAATTGCTTTGCGTTGTCTTGAATTGATATTCTTTACAACATAAGTTACTGTTTTTACTTCCTCTACAATTTCCTCTGTTACTTGTGGTTGTTCTGTGAATACTGGGTCTGGTTTCGCTTGTTGAGGTTCTTTTGCTTTAAGTTCAATCTCTAAACGCTTTTCAAACTCTTCAGCAATAACACTATCAAGTTCACCAAACGGAACGTTATCAACACGATGTTTAATTTCTTCGTATTGGATAGGTGTATCTAGTGCGTAGTTTTGATTAAATAAATCAATTTTCATCTTAATCATTTCTACTTTTTCAGCCTGCATACGCTTTAGATCATCATCGTTTTGTTGTTGTTCTAAAACACCTTTAACCATTTCATCAATGGCTAGTGCAACATCTGACATTTTGGCGGTTTTGTTTTCCCACCATTTAGGATTTGGAATTACTCTGTTTTTATACTCTTCTCTAACACCTAATGATTGTGCTTTATCTTCAACCATATTTAATACTGTTTCTTTACGTTTCAACATTTCTTGTTGTTCAAATTCATTAATTTGATTTGCGATAGGGTTTTCAACTCTACTTACAACTGCAAGCACTTGTTCTAGTTCTGCAGTGAATGTATTATACGGAATTTTTAATTCACGTTTTTTATCAGTACCAAATCGTGTTAGTTTAGTGCGAATAGAAATAATCTCTTTTAATACAGATTTCATTTCTTTTAGGTTATCTTCCGTAACAACTAACCCATTATATTTTTCTAGTTTCTCTTCAAGGTACTTCGCAAGTTCTGCGTTATTCCATGTCATAGTTAAATTACTATCAATCACTTGTGGTTCGATAGCTGGTTGTACGATTACATCAACTGTTTCCATTATTTACACCTCGTTATTTGCTTCCCTTTTGTTGTTCAACTTCTGCCATAAGTTTTTGCACTATAGCCTCTAATTTAGAGATACGGCTATCTTTGTCTTTTGCTTCTTGAATGTAGTCGCTACCTTTACCAATTTTGAACGCTACGTTCAATGTGTATTGATTTTCTCCGCCTAATGTCATACCAGCACCAATCATTACACGTTCATTAGGACGATAGAACGCTCCCAATGCTACTGCGTTAGCGTTGCGGTAATGTCCATAGCTAACCGCATAAGAGGCTTTATCATTGCGGTTAAAGTCTAATGGGTGTAAACCGCTTAACGCCGCGGAGCTTGCACCTAATTTATTCATGCGTTGGTTAGTAGCGTGAATTTCATTTCCGATGTTATTTTGTCTATTTTCGAGTGCAGTAATACGGCCTTCATGATTAACTGTTGTATCATGCAATGTTGCAATTTGACCTTCATGATCATTTACCACATCACCGAGCATATTCAAACCTACTGCAATGTCTTTGATATTATTTTTGTTTTTCGCAATTTGCTTTGCATTTGTTTCTACTTCATCAACTACCGCATATAATTGACTGCCATTGATTGCATCTAGGCTATCCGCCTCAATGCGACCAGCGGATACATTTTGAAGTTGTCTATTGTAATATTTAACACCGCCAGCACCAGCACGTTCACGAGAGCCAAAGGACACAACGCTAGTCGGTTGTTCGCCAGCAAATACATGACGAGTACCATTGATTGTGATACCATCAACACCTACCGCATCATCTGTTACGGAATTTGTACCGATGGCTACTGCGTTTTGTTTATCAGCGATGATGTTGTTACCTACTGCCACCGCATCAATTGCAGTTGCTTGCGTATGTGTACCGATTGCCATGGCACCTTGTCCGCTTGTTTCAGAGTTAGCACCGATGATAGTTTGTTCCATATCGCCAGCCATTTTGTTATTGTAACCAATAACAGTTGATTGATTGCCCTTAATGTCATTGTTGTTAGCACCTACAACCACTGTATTTTCACCAGTGATATTGTTTGTACGGCCAATAGCAACGCTAGATGTACCACTAACATATGCACCATTACCGATGGCTACTGTGTCATATGCGGAGGTTCTAGCTTGCGATCCAATAGCATATGTGTATTCCACCAATGCTTCTGCGTGGCTACCATATGCTAGGGAATTACGGCCAGTCGCTTTGCTATTATTGCCACCAACAAAAGAGTTAGTACCGCTTGCTACGTTATTTTCACCAAATGCAATCGCATTATTGGCGTCAATCGTATTTTGATAGCCGAATACTGCACTGCTATGAGATGATGCGGTGATTGTGTTATCTGTACCCCCTAATGTGTTATTATTTGCACTCGCTACGTTTACCGCTAATGCAGAAATTCCTAATACTAATACTGCTTTATTCATGTTTTTCATTGTTTTTTCTCCTGTTTCTGTTACAATACAGGTAGAGTATTTTGCAGATT
>CAUSMY010000035.1:0-11244 GCA_963533015.1 uncultured Veillonella sp. | reverse complement strand
GTGAAAGCGACGAAGATCGTCGTATTGTGCAAGAGGTGATGGCCTATACCGGAGTATCGCATTTAAAAGATCAACGATTGGAACAGGTCAGTGGTGGAGAAAAGCAGCGCATTTTGTTAGCTAAATCACTAGCGCAAGAGACAGATATCATGCTCTTAGATGAGCCGACCTCTGCCCTTGATAAAGGCCATAGTGATGACATGTTTCGATTCTTTCAACATTTGTGCAAGCAAGGAAAAACTATCATTACCGTTGTACATGATTTAGAATTAGCTGCTAAATATTGCACACGATTATTGCTCATTGGGGAACATCGTGTCATTGCAGATGGTACGCCAGAAGAAGTGTTGCGCCCAAATTATATTAAACGGGCCTTTGATATGGATACAGATGTATTCAGAGATGAACGGTATGGACAATTGCGCATAGAAATTATCCCTACCAAAGGACGTTGGCAAGGAGATTAAGATGAGTACTATATATCCTTTTACAGCCTTAGTAGGACAAGATCAAATGAAATTGGCATTGTTGCTAAATGCTGTAGATCCACGGGTAGGTGGTGTATTGATACAAGGTGATAAGGGAACGGCAAAATCGACGGCAGTACGAGGCTTAGCCAAGGTGCTGCCTATGCATCGTGATGGAACGCCTATGAAAGTGGTGGACCTTCCTTTGCATTGTACGGAAGACAGATTGGTGGGAAGTCTGGATATTGAGCGGATCTTGCAAGAGGGAAAGCAAGAGTTTTCTCCAGGCATTTTATTTGAGGCCCACGAAAATATTCTCTATGTGGATGAAGTCAATTTACTAGAGGATTACTTAGTGGATACATTGTTAGATGTGGCGGCTATGGGGGTGAATCGCGTCGAACGGGAGGGCGTTAGCCATAGTCATCCATCACGATTTATTTTGGTGGGTACCATGAATCCTGAAGAAGGAGCGATTCGACCACAATTGCTAGATCGCTTTGGCTTATCTGTGACTGTGAAAGCAGAAACAGATGTAGCATTGCGCATGGAAGTCTTGCGCCGCCGATTGGCTTTTGAAGATAATCCACAAGCATTGATTGCATCTTACAGCGAAGATGAGGAAGCCTTGCGCAAAACGATTGAAACAGCTCGTAAAGTGTTGCCTACGATAATGGTAGATACAAAACTATTAGAATTGATTGCTAATATATCTATTACCCTGGGCGTAGAGGGACATCGTTCGGATATTACCTTACTCAATAGTAGTCGTGCCTTAGCGGCGTTACAAGGGGAGCCCCATGTGACCATCGATCATCTGAAACAGTTGACACCTCTTGTGGTATCTCATCGGATGAAGCGGAAGCCTTTTGAGCAACGTGAATTTGATGAAAGTATGTTAGAGAATCTATGGGTTACGTATGAAGGGGTACAGAAGTAGTAGAATCATCAAAGATTTTGTTAAAGGAGGTGAATGGTATGAGTGTACAAATAAATACAGGCATTCACCTCTTTTTGCAAGAACCTTTGTTGCGCACATTACTGATTTCAGGTGAAGTGGGTACAGGAAAAACATACGCCTTGTTGCAAGCATTGTATGATAGGGGGCGAATTTATACGACGATTACGTCTCACACAGATGTGAGTGCTATGCAGGAAGCGGTGGATATACAAAGGACTTTAGAAACAGGTCAGATTGTGACACAAGCACATCCTTGGGATGGCTATGATTTACTCATCTGCGAAGGATTGGATCATTTTGATAGGTCGATTTGGTTACAGATTCTTCATGAGCAAAATCGGCGGTACGAAGCGGGAAGACCGCTACAAATCATTGCAACGTATACAGGAACAGAAGGGCTATCCAAATGGATCTATGATATGGATTTGTGGATACCAATAGAATCACCGGATATGGACACTAGAATGAGGGTCTTAGCAGATAGGGGCCATGCAGAAATAGATGAGATAGGTACAGATCTTGAAAGTTACAGCAGAGAAGGAACACTTTGTGGGGGAACATCAATAGATGTATCTGTACCCCGTAGAGAAGAGGAAATTTGTCCTAAGTGGACATCAATGGGTGCACATGAACTACATAGAGAAGAGCAGGTATGTCCTGAGGGTAAATCAAAAAATGAACTTGAACGTCATAGAAAAGAGCAGCTTCGTTCTAAGGGGAAATTAATGGATGCACCTGGAATCCCAACCGTGCATGATAGCATATATACATATATTTCCAGTCTAGTAGAGAAATTCAACATTTCCTTTATGGGCATGGAATATATTTTACTAAAAGCGGCCATAGGCTTAGCTAGAGAAAAAGGCCATCAATTTGTGGAGCCTATCGATGTAGAAACAGTACTTCCTTGGACATTACCACAGAAAATGAAGAACCTAGTGACTCCTCCAACATCTCAAGATGGAGATGCACAGGATCCATTAGATCGAAGGACATCCGATAAGACAAGAACCGAACAAGAGAAACCGAAAGAGGTCAGTTCAAACCGAGAACAAGAGGACAATGGCTCACAAGGGATGGATAGGGAGAACGACCGTGATGAGCAAATAGGAAGAATGCCTCAGAGGATGACAACAGATAGTGATGAATTTCATGATAGAGAATCAAAAGCGGAAAGCACTCTGGAATCAGGTCAGACAGAAGAGGAACTAGATGCTAGTCATGATGGAGAAGACCGAGAAAAAGATACCAATGGACAGGGCCAACGTAAGTCCAATACAGGTAAGTTGGAAGAGTCCTTTGCACTTTCAGAGTCGATAGAAGCACATGTGTTGCATCTGTATGGGATGTTACAATCAGGGGCGTCAAAGAAAGATGTAGACATCACTGCCGCCGGTCGAGGCCCTAAGGTGCATCGTCAAGGAACTACGGGGAGAACCATTGCTTGGATTCCAACGATAGTACAAGGGGTTATACGCAGTCGCCAAGTACCGATTCGGCTAACCATAGAAGATGTCAGATATGCTATGTATCAGGAAATGCCAAAAGAAGCAATCTATTTAGTAGTTGATACAAGCGGATCTATGGGACAGAGAACACGATTAAAGGGGACCGAGAAGTTACTTTCACAATTGATACAGATGATGTATGTGAAACGACAGTATGTATCACTCATCACCTTTCAAAAGCAAGGAGCTCAATGTGTGGTGCCATTGACAAGGAGAATCGAGACCATCCCTAAAGCATTGGAGGTAGCTAGGATTGGGGGAAGAACGCCTTTTGTGAAAGGTATTGAGGAAGCGGTAAAACAGATAGGCGTCGACATGTCTCAAATGGGGTATATACAGGCTAATGTAGTAGTCATAACGGATGGGAAAGTAACATCTCAAGCACTACAAGGGCTGGAACAAGTTGGCGACTGGCTTAACAGTCAGAGGATACAAACGATTGTAATTGATGCCGATACTAGCTTTGTTCGTATGAATCGAGGAAAAGAGATTGCTCGTATGCTAGGAGCAGAGTATGTAAGGATACAAGACATATAACCAAAGAATAAATGTATTAACAGCTTCTTATTAAATGAGATATTGCTCCTATAAAGGGGTCTCAGAGGCGATAACAACATGTACATTTTACATGTTTGTTACCGCCTCTTTTTGTATGTAAGGATAACAAAATATACTCTTAATGAAGAGAAGTATAGTAATGTAAGGCAATGTTAGATAATTATTATTACCTTATAGATAAAAATCGATATACGCTTTATATGTAGTGATAGAATCTATAGGTAAATATGGCTACCATATGCTAAAATAGAATATAGAATCCAAGTTTGGTTTGGTAAAAGGTAAGGTGTAATTATAGATGGAAAAACGACAAGATTATTTGCAAATGATTGCAGGTGAGTCTGTGTCCCGTAGACCAGTTTGGTTTATGCGTCAAGCGGGGCGGAGTCAAGAGGCGTATCGCAAGATAAAAGAGCGATATAGCCTATTTGAGATTACTCATCAACCGGAATTATGTGCAAAAGTGACAGCTCTTCCTGTTCATGAATATGATGTAGATGCGGCTATTTTGTACAAAGATATTATGACTCCTTTAGTGCCTATGGGTGTGGATGTAACGATTAAGGCTGGTGTAGGACCTGTCATTGCAAATCCCATACGTTCTCAAGAAGATGTAGCAAATTTACGTGATATTATAGTAGAAGAATCGCTGGATTTTATGGTAAAAACAATCCAGATTCTTACGAAGGAAATGCTCACAGTTCCCTTAATTGGCTTTGCAGGGGCTCCTTTCACATTGGCTAGCTATATGATTGAAGGTGGCCCTTCTAAGAATTACCAGAAAACTCGTCAATGTTTAGTGGCAACGCCTGAGATTTGGCATGCTTTGATGGAACGATTGACGACTATGTCCATTACGTATATGGAAGGTCAAATTCAGGCGGGAGTGAATGCAATTCAAATTTTTGATTCATGGATTGGCGCCCTTTCAATAGAACAATATGAAAGTGGCGTATTCCCCTATATGAAACGTATTATTGGGACCATTAAGGAACGATATCCTCATATTCCTATCACTATGTTCGGCGTAGGTACTAAGCATTTATTCCCTGTGTGGAAAGAATTGCCATTAGATGTAATCGGTTGTGATTGGAGGTGCTCCATTGCAGAAGCAAGCGCAATGGGTATCAAGCAAACATTACAAGGGAATTTAGATCCGGCCTACTTATTCGCAGATTGGAAAACGATTCAAGGTGAAATTGACCGAATCTTAGAAGAAGGTGCTGCCCATGGAAAACATATCTTTAACTTAGGCCATGGTGTTGTGCCAGATGCGAATCCGAAAGTATTGCGGAACATAGTGGAGTATGTACATGACAGAGGATAAAATAACACAAGAAGTTTGTGTATTGGTATTAGATTATGGGTCTCCTCGATCTTTAAATGATATAGAAGAGTATTATACTCGTATACGGAGAGGCCATAGACCAAGTGATGAAGAATTACAAGGATTACGTTATAAGTATGAACGTATCGGTGGTCAATCCCAATTGATGGAGTCCACTGCGTGGCAAGTTAAGAGATTACAAGAAGAAGTACAAAATCAATTGCCCTTAATAAAGGTGACGGCAGTACAGGGACATAAATACATAGAGCCCCTGATTGCAGACGTAGCTAAGGAATTGAAAGGCTATGATGGGGTAGTGGTGCTCATGATGAATCCTTATGGAACGGACATATTAAATGCATCCTATCTAGAGCCACTGAAACTGTTTATGAATGACAGGTGGAAGATAGTGAAAAATTGGGCGGACGCACCGACATTAGTGCAATCTTGGACAGAACGAGTACAGAAGGCTGTGCGTACATTGCCTGTTACGGCGAAACCGTTTTATGTCTTTACGGCCCATAGTGTGCCACTGATGCAAGGAATTTCTTATGATGGATATGTGCATAGTTTACAACGGGTGATGCAGTCCATGGCAGATCAATTGGTGTTGCCGAACGCTACCCTAGCTTGGCAAAGTGCAGGGACTCGTGGGGAATGGTTAACACCTACGGTGGAAGCTGTCACAGAACAAGCTAGCACAAATGGATACACACATGTGGTATATATTCCCATCGGCTTTACTTGTACCCATATGGAAGTGTCCTATGATTTAGATATAGAACGACGGGAGCAGTGTGAACAGTTGGGGATGACCTATGTGCGAGTGCCTATGCCAGATCATGATACTCTCTTTGTGACAGCCATGGCGCATGGTGTAGTAACAGCTCTCTGGAAGGAGGGATAATATGAAAGTAGCAATTATTGGCGGCGGTTTAACGGGCCTATCATCGGCTTATTATATGGGTAAGGCATTTCCTGATTGGGAGATTCACGTGTTGGAATCCTCGAACCGTTGGGGTGGAAAGGTGCAAACAAAACGCCATGATGGATATGTGGTAGAAGTGGGACCTGATTCCTACTTAGCAAGAAAAACAGCGATGACAGATTTGGTGAAAGAATTGGGATTAGGTGATACCTTGGTGCGTAATGCTACAGGAGAATCCTACATTTATCATCAAGGTCAAATGAAACCTATCCCTGGTGGCTCTATCATTGGTATTCCTACAGAATTTCTCCCTTTTGCTATGTCCAGTTTATTGAGCTGGTCTGGTAAAATACGTGCTGGATTAGATATTTTTAAGAAACCATACCCAGGAAACGAGGATATGAGTATTGATGCGTTTTGTCGGTATCATTTAGGGGATGAACTAGTAAACTTACTAATTGAACCTCTCTTATCTGGTATTTATGGTGGAGACTTAAAACGCTTAAGTTTACTGGGAACTTTTCCAGAGTTTCGTCAATTAGAACAAAAGCATGGAAACTTGGTCAAAGGTATGATGGACATGCAACGTATGCGCAAACAATCTGGGGCTGCTACAGAAGGTCAATTTGCCCAGTTAACGGGAGGGTTAGAATCTTTAGTAGATGCGCTAGTGGAGCAAATGCCGAAGAACGTTTCTTTGCACACATCGACTGAGGTGCTAGAGGCATCTTACGCAGATAAGATCTATAGAGTGCAAACACAGAATGGTACAGACTCCTACGACCGTCTTGTGATCACTACGCCACCAAAAGCCTATGAAAAATTTTTTGTGGGAAATGAAAAATTTGAAGATTTGCGCCATATGGAACAATCTTCTTGTGCCATTGTAATCATGAGTTTGCCAAAGTCAGTGTTTACAAAACCATTGCAAGGCACAGGCTTTGTCATAACTCGTAGCACAGACACGCCATTGACAGCATGTACTTACATTTCTAGTAAATGGCCACAAACGACACCACAAGACAAGGTGGTACTGCGTGTCTTTTTAGGGAAGCCTACAGATTCTACAGTAGATACGCACAGTGAAGAAGAATTATGTGAATTGGCGCTTTCAGAAATACGAAATATATTGAAGTTTACAGGAAATCCAGAATGGATGGAAGTAGTGCGCTTACAAAAAAGTATGCCTCAATATGAAGTGGGTCATAAAGATAGAATCGCAACAATCATGGAACATGTGGCACAGAACTACCCAGGACTGGCATTAATTGGAACGCCATTTAAAGGGGTAGGCATGCCAGATGGCATCAAACAAGCATATGAATTAGTAGAAGCATGGAAAGAAGAAACTAAGGAGGTAGTTCCTATGGATACACATACAGAATCTAACCACGGACATCATGGATCAAGTCCAGTGGAGGGGCGTCCAGAACCTCACCATGGTCATCATGGAGTATTGTCTGTGGAAGGACGTCCAGAAATAACAGGACTAGAAAAAGTGCCTGAAACATACGAAGGTTGGTTTAGCTTGCACGCTAATTATTCCATTAATTTTGAAAAGTGGAGAACTTGGTCTGCTGAGCAACAAAGTGAAGCATTGCAATCTTTCAAGGATTTTATTGGGAATTTAGAAACAGCTCATGAAGCTCATAAAAGTAGCTATGCCATGTATCAAATTAATGGTCACAAGGGAGATATTATGTTCTGGTTCTTGCAACCAAGTTTACAAGAGTTGAATGAAGTCGAATTGCAATTGAAGAAATTGTCAATTTTCAGTGTTTTACAACCGGAATCTTCCTTCGTGTCCGTTATCGAGGTGAGCAATTATGTAAAATCGCCGAAAGACCACCCAAAAATACAAGCTCGGTTATACCCTAAAATTCCAAGATTAACTTGTATGTGTTTTTACCCTATGGCTAAGCAACGCAACTTGACAGATAATTGGTATATGTTAGATCGTCAAAGCCGTGGTAGTATGATGCGTTCTCATGGTCAAATTGGTAAAAAATATGAGGATACGATCAAAGAGTTTACCACAGGCGCGTTTGGCATGGACGATTGGGAATGGGGCATTACATTGATGAGCGATGATCCAATTCAGTTCAAAAAAATCGTCAATGAAATGCGTTTTGATGAAGTAAGTGCACGGTTTGGTATCTTTGGACCATTTACGATTGGTACGATTCTTGATATGAATGGCATAGATCATTTGTTTTCCTAATTCACCAATACGATGGTAAACAAATAAAAAAATAGAAATAAAGTCGCAACAGGTTTGCATACAATCACCATGCTGGATTGTTTCATCTGTTGCGACTTTTTTGTATAATTTCCTATTACTATCTGAGTGATACTCATACAGTAGTTATACGCTGTTATGTGGTATAATGAAAGATATGATGAAGGAGTGATGTCATGAAATTGTTAGCCATAGACTTAGATGATACTTTGTTACGTGATGATAACACTGTGTCTGATTATACAAAAACAGTGCTTCAAAAAGCACAGCACAAGGGAATTGAGGTGCTTATTGCTACAGGGCGGATGTACCAAACGGCATATCCTGTAGCACATCGCTTAGGCTTAGGTGATGTGCCGATGGTACTGTATTCTGGCGGTGTCATCCAACGTGTAGAAAGTAAAGAACTCATTTGGGAACGAGCTATACCACCGGAGGTAGCACGCAAAGTATTAGCCATCGCGAAAGAGCATAATATCTATATTCAGTCCTATATTGATGACGAATTATTAGTACACAGTGAAACAGAGTTCTCTCGTCTTTATGAGGAGATTACAGGTGCTAAGGCGGTATACGTTGGAGATGCTATCTATGATCCTCAAAAAGGAATTAATAAATTATTAGTAGTAGAAGAGCCTGAACGTATGGCAGAGGTCATGGAGATACTTTCCAAAGAAGTAGGACATGTAGTTGACTTAGTTCGATCTAAGGTAAACTTCTTGGAAATTGTAGCCCCTCATGTGTCAAAAGGAGAAGCTCTAGCTTTCATGGGTGAACGATTAGGCATCGGTTTAGAAGATATGGCATCCTTTGGTAATTCAGAGAATGATATTTCTATGCTAGAAGTGACTGGTCATTCCGTGGCAGTAGGGAATGCAGAGGATCATGTAAAGACAATCGCCAAAGAAGTATGCGATACAAATGAAAAAGATGGCGTTGCGAAATGGATCGATGCCAATGTGTTATAACATGGACTAGGAGGGTTCTATGGAAGGATTTCGTTTAATTATAGTAACTGGCATGTCGGGAGCAGGGAAAACGCAAGTCATGCAAGTGTTAGAAGATATGGAGTATTTTTGTATCGACAATATACCTCCCGTATTAATTCCAAAATTTAGTGAAATTTGTCGTCAAAGTGCAGGTACTAAAGTGAGTCGAGTAGCCTTAGTGGTAGATATCCGCAGTCGTGAATTTTTTGATGATTTAAACAGTGCCTTAGATGATTTGACGGCTATGAGTGTACCTTATGAAATTGTGTTTATGGAAGCCAGTGATGATACATTAATTCGTCGTTACAAAGAAACTCGTCGTAGTCATCCCTTGGCACCATCTGGTCGAATCATTACAGGGTTAGCACAAGAGCGGTCATTATTAGAAGATGTGCGAAGCAAGGCAGACCATATTATTGATACCACAAATATGAAAACATCTAGCTTGAAATCGTACATGAGACGTACCTTTAGCCATGTACAAGAGCAAACAGATGGCATGGCAATTACGGTGGTAAGCTTTGGGTTTAAATTTGGCATGCCTATCGATGCAGATATGGTATGGGATGTGCGATTTTTACCGAATCCGTACTATATTCCAGAATATCGACATAAATCGGGTCGTGTGCCGGTGGTGAAAGAATATATTCATTCCTTTGAAGTGACACATGAATTCAAAAAACACTTCTTTAATACCTTGGACTTTCTAGTGCCGAACTATGAACAAGAAGGGAAAAGTCAGTTTATTGTTGCCGTAGGATGTACGGGGGGGATGCATCGTAGTGTGGCCATGGCAGAAGCTTTGTATACCCATTTAAAAGAAAAAGGCTGTAATGTATCTGTAGAGCATCGAGATATGATGCGAAATCATGTGGAAGAAGATGTGAATCCACGTTCTCAAGTAGATCTATAAAGAAAGGAGTGAGATAGCCAGTTGGTTATCTCTCAAGCCTATGAAATATAATAATTGGATGCGTTGGTTTGCACCTGGTATTAATATTAAGCGGTGGTTATTTCTCTTTTCTCTAGGCACTATATGGCTTGTTGTGGGCGTTCTCATGATGATGAACTACCAGTGGTTTAGCAGTTTTGAAGATGTCTTTTTAGAATTTCTTTTTCACCTGACTGGCTCCTATAACTATACAGTGATAGCTACTATTGGAGTTGCTGGGATTGTACTAGGTATACTTGCTATGCTGTGGGGCATTCGAAAAATTATTCAAACCATCGTGGGAGCGATTTTACCGGACACAGAAGATGGTGTAAGTGATTATATTTTTGAAAAGATACGCTTAGGTCAAGGACCTAAAATTGTAGTCATCGGTGGTGGAACTGGACTGTCTATGCTTCTCCGGGGATTGAAAAGTAAGACCACGAATTTAACAGCTATTGTTACGGTAGCAGATGATGGTGGTTCTTCGGGACGATTGCGAGAAGATTTCCAGATGATTGCCCCAGGAGATTTGAGAAACTGTTTAGTAGCGTTGGCAGAAAAAGAAGGCCTCATGGAAGAGCTCTTTCAGTATCGATTTACAAAAGGTGTGGAATTATCTGGACATAGTTTTGGTAACTTATTTTTGACGGCTATGACGCAAGTGCTACATGATGATGTAGAAAAAGCCTTAGAAGCATCGAGCAAAATATTACAAGTTCGTGGCCGTGTCATACCGTCTTCCACAGAAGAAATTAAATTAATTGCAGAGTTGACAGATGGTACGATTGTAGAAGGGGAAAGTAATATCCCTAATGGTGGAAAGCCAATTGCGAAAGTATATACACAGCCTGAAAGACCATCTCCTGTAGGGGCTGCCTTACAAGCCATTGATGAAGCAGATGCGATTATTTTAGGCCCAGGTAGTTTATATACTTCGGTGATGCCTAATTTATTAATCGATAAGGTCGCAGAACATATTGCGAATGCCAAAGCGGCTACGATTTATATTTGTAATGTTATGACACAGCCTGGTGAGACAGATGGTTATACTGTATCTGACCATGTGAAAGCTATTGAATCTCATAGTGAAAAAGGCATCATAGATACGGTACTAGTCAACGATAATCGGATCCAAGATGCTACGTTAGAGCAATATAAAAAAGCAGGGCAAGAACCTGTTGAGGTGGATATGGATGCGTTGCAGTCTATGGGCGTTCGCACAATACGGGCGAATCTAGTGGATAGCCAAGATAAGGCTATACATAATTCTGAACGATTAGCAAAAGTTGTGATGGATGTGGTGTATGCCTTACAAACAGATATTGAGCCACAT
>CAUSMY010000034.1:0-11548 GCA_963533015.1 uncultured Veillonella sp. | reverse complement strand
ATGAAAAAATCGGTTCTGGATTAGTAACAGTTATGGTTCGTGGTGATGTTGGTGCTGTTAAAGCAGCCGTAGAAGCTGGTGCAGTAGCAGCTGGTAACGTAGGCCAAGTTGTATCTACTCACGTAATTCCTCGTCCACATCACGATGTAGAAACATTGTTGACTAAATAGTAGGATAGCCTTTAGTAAGGAGGATGGACATGGATATTTATGATTCAGTCCGAGACATTATTGCAAACATAGAGCGCGTACCATCCACTATACAAGAGGGGATCGCCCCCATTGGACGAGCAGCACAGTGGTCGAGACATACAGGAATTACTGTTGAATCCGTGGTGGATACTGTCGTTGAAGCCTGCGAACAAGAGGCGAAACGATTGGGGATTCCTGTAGTGATTGCTATTGTGGATGCTAGCGGATCGTTAGTATATCAACGGCGTATGGAACGAGCTTTAGGTGTGAGCATAGAACTAGCCCCTAACAAGGCCTATACAGCAGTCTCTTTTCGATGCGGAACAGAGAAGCTAGGACAGATAGTGCAACCAGGGACTCCTCTTTATGGTGTTGAGACGATGGTGAAAAGACCCATAGTCTTATTTGGCGGTGGTGAGCCACTAATGCTAGGAAATCATCTAATCGGTGGTCTAGGCATTAGTGGTGGCACTGTAGAAGAAGATGTGCTCATAGTGAACGCAGGACTACGAGCTTTTCAATCATATATACAAGGGGCGTAATTATGGAATCATGGTCTTTTAAAACTCAAATTTTTACGGGACAAACCGAAAATTCTACCAATGGTACCAAAACAGATGCCTTAGAGAGACTTCGAGTACTTGAAGGAGAACGCGTTTTTATTATCTGTGATCCTTTTCTAGAAGGAACACCAGCATTGCAAACTGTGATTAACTTTGTGAATACCAATAATACATATGTAGTGTATTCTGATGTTGTACCAGACCCTCCTATTGATTCTATTGTTAAAGGAGTAGAGGTTCTACATAAAGAACAAGCCACAGTTATGATTGTCATTGGTGGTGGCTCTGCTATTGATACAGCGAAAGGAATCAACTATTTCTGTAAAACTATTTATGGTGTAGGAGTTAAAAAATTTATTGCCATTCCTACAACAAGTGGTACAGGATCAGAAGTTACATCCTTTGCGGTTATCACAGATACAAAAACAGGGATAAAATATCCTTTGGTAGATGAAAGTTTATTACCAGATGAAGCGATTTTGACAACATTCTTTGTAAAATCTGCGCCAGCCAAGGTAACTGCTTATAGTGGAATGGACGTATTGGTACATGCTATGGAAGCATTAGTAGCCACAGAAGCTAACCATTTTACAGATGCATTAGCAGAAAAAGCGATAGAATTAGTCATTAAAAACTTACCAATATGTGTAGAGTGTGGAGCAGATGAAGTAGCTCGAGCAGCGATGCATGAAGCATCCTGCATGGCAGGTCTTGCATTTAACCAAGCGGGTCTTGGTATTACCCATGCCTTAGCACATCAATTAGGCGGGCAATTCCATGTACCGCATGGCTTAGCTAACTCCATGCTATTGCCGTATGTCATTATGTATAATGCAGCCAACTCTAATGAGGCTAAATTAAAATACATTTCGATTGCACAAAAACTCTCCTTAACCACCGAATCTGATGATGAAAGTGCACAAATAGCTGCTTTAGTGCGATGTGCACAATCTTTAGCACGTCGAGTGGGTTGCATTATAACAATGAAAGAGTTTGGTGTTGATGAAGTTTCCTTTAAGGAATCGTTCCCCACATTAGTGCAACAGGCCATGGTGGATCGTACCTACCCAGGTAATCCATACGCAGCCACAAAAGAAGATTTAACACGTATATTAACATGTATTATATGAGGTAACACATATGGATGCTACACAAGTGTATGTTAGTGAATTTATCGGAACAGCTATTTTAATGGCTTTTGGTAGTAGTTGTAATGCTGGATTATTGCTTAAAAATACAATCACAAGTGCAATTAAAACAAACTGGATTGGATTGATGTTTGGTTGGGGATTTGCAGTTACATTTGCAGTCTATGTGGCCGTTCACTTAGGTGGTGTGGGACACTTGAACCCAGCCTTAACGATTGCTTTCGCAGCGGGTGGATTATTCCCTCCTGAGTTAGTATTGGGAGCTGTTATCGCTCAATTATTAGGTGGCTTTGTAGGAGCAGGCATTACGATGCTGCATTACTATCCTCACTTCAAGATCACTGGTCCAGATGAAGGAAACTGTGTAGGTATTTTTGCCACAGGTCCAGCTTGTGATGAACGCGTTTGGAACTTACTATCTGAAGTGATTGCTACGTTCTTATTCATCTTTTGTGTACTTTTCTTGGGACCTATGGCCGATGGCTTAGCACCACTTATTATCGGTTTCCTTGTAGCAAGTATCGGTTTCTCCTTTGGCGGAACTACAGGATTTGCATTGAATCCTGCTCGTGACTTTACTCCACGTTTGGCCTATGCGATTTTACCGCTTCCTAACAAAGGAACTGCCAATATGGGTTATGCTTGGGTACCAATTGTAGGACCAACGATTGGTGCATTGTTAGCAGTGGGCGCATTTAATTGGTTACAAGCAGCTTTACATTTATAATTTGAAGGGAGGGATATCCGATGCTAGATAAGCAACGTATCATTCAAGAGTCGGTGCCAGGGAAACAAGTCACATTGGCCCATGTGCTGGCGAATCCTAAACGGGACTTATACAGTAAATTAGGTTTGGATAGCGAAGGTCGCAGCGCTGTAGGTATTTTGACGATTACTCCAGGGGAAGCAGCTATCATTGCAGGAGATATAGCCTCTAAAGCAGCGAATGTACATATCGAATTTATTGATCGATTCTCAGGGGCTGTGCTGATATCAGGAGATGTTTCTAGCGTAGAGGTATCACTCTCTAGTGTATTACAGGGATTCTCGGAATTGCTACAGTTTAGCGTAGTTCCTCTTACAAGGAGTTAACCGTGGATACCTTGCGTAGTACTCTGTGGGTTGGTAGCACCTATAGTCATGTGGAAACCGTGGTACAACGTCTTTTGGGTATAAAGAAGACCTTATCACGACCAATGGCGCTGTATCGTGAAGGCAATTGCGTGCTAACTCCTGGAGAGTACATTGAAAATCCTTGGTATTTTTCTGCTCTTCTAGTGTCATCCTACGATGTGGATACAGTGGTACTGGGCTACCGCTTAGGGGAACCGTTTAATCCCTATCCACCAGCTACGGCAGGAGCCTTTAATCGTAATGTAGTAGGCGTTGTGGTTATGAATGATGCATTAGATACGTCTCAGATTGGTGAAAGTGTTCGCTTACTGCGACTTGCGGGTGCTAATGACATCTGTGTCGTAGCAGATTATGCAGAAGACATACAAGATATAAACTTCATACCAGATATTCTTATGGTGACCTATGGATATGAAGCTCTTAGAGAGATGTTATCTGTAAAGGAATAACATTACCATGGTGTGCGGATAGAAGAGCACCTTCCTTTGTGGGAGGTGCTTTTTGGTATACCGCGATAGTTGATAAATAAAATTCATTTTACTTACTCCCTCTATTATAGTATGATGAAATAGAAAAACTCATTTCAAATAACGAAAAGGGTTGGAAGTAATACATATGTTAGAAGCCTTATACGATATAAGGTGATAATTTGTGTTCTACAATGGGCATGTAGGCACGGTATGTTAAGTAGCAAGTGGCTACAGTAAGGAGAGTAATGATGAAAGGGAAGGCATTACGTTTGGCAATTTTTGCGGGGTTACTTGGTTCAACAGTGAGTGTATTGAGTGCACAAGCTATGACTGAAACAGAGTCAGTAACAGTTTTAAATCCAGTAGTTGTGACAGCACAACGATTTGAGACAAAAGATTTAAATACACCTGCTGCAGTAACAGTATTAGATCAAGCAGATTTGAAAAACTCTGGAGCAAAGAGTATTTTTGATGCTGTAGGTCAATCAACAGGGATTACGACATTTAGCTATGGTCCTTTTGGGTTAGAATATGGGGCTATGGATAGCCGTGTTAATATTCGTGGCCTAGAAAGAAGCGCTTCAGTCTTAGTGAATGGAGCACCAATCAATCTAGATGGTAAAAATAGCTTAAATGGTTTGATGATGGACAATGTGGATCGTATTGAAATTGTTCGTGGTGCTGGTTCAGCTCAATATGGTTCAGAAGCATTAGGTGGCGTTGTGAATGTCATCACAAAATCCCCGACTCAAACACATGCTACTATTGAAACACGTATCGGTAATGAAGGATATAAAAAATACGCAGCAACAGTAGGCACCGATACAATTGAAATTTCCACGTCGAAAGAATACTATGGAGCACAAGAGAGAACTTCTCCTGATCGTAGCGATCGATATTATTATAATATGAGAGATAAAGGATATGCTCATAATGTAGCCGTGAATATAAAGCCACATGACTATGTAAGAGTTAACTATATGCGTCAGCAAAGTGATTCTACATATGGACAAATGAGTACTTTAACAGAAGCAATTATAAAAAATAACAAGAAGTTTAAAGGGAAAGATCCATTAAAAGAATCTAAACAGTATCATTATCGGGATATTAAGAATAATGCGTCCATTATATATGATGATGCTACAACAAGAGCTATGGTATTCTTTAATAACCGTAAATTAGTAGGTGAATCTCGTGATTTAAAAACTTTAACATTTAATCAAAATGATAGTAACTATGCGGCTTATAAAGTAGGTGCAGAGGCACAACATACATGGAAATTACATAAAGGTAAAGATACAGCCGTATTAGGATTCATGGGAGCTCACGAGTCCTACGAAGGAATTTCTATAAAAAATAGTGTGGTAAGAGCACACCGTAACGTAGCCTCTGTATATGGAAGTTATGAGTTCCAAGTTACTCCAAAGTTTAGTACTACTATTGGTGGACGTTATCAAGTAATTGACGACCCAGCCAAGGATCAGCATGTCTTTACGCCGCAATGGCAAACCATGTATAAGATTGATGATTCAAGATCTATTTATACCAATATTGGTAAGGCTTTCACAATGCCAAATCTTCATGATGTATACCGTTGGGCTACTGATCCGAAGAAGAAAATGGAGCCACAATACGTAAAACTTAGTGGGGATAATCTAAAACCAGAAGAAGGTTGGAACTATGAAGTGGGTTATAAACAAGTAAATGCCAAAGATTCTTGGAGAGTAAGTGTATATCATATGAAATTTAAAAATTTCTTTGACTGGGCACCAAATCCTGTTGATGGTCGTAATACATTGCGCATTAATGGTGGCAAGTTCCTTAACACAGGCGTTGAGGTAGAATATAAATCCCATATCACAGATGATTTGATGATGACTATTGGTGGATCTTATTCAAACCCTAGAAAACAACAGACTAAATCTACCGTATGGGAACAAAGTGCTCCTAAAGTAGAGTTGAACCTAGCGTTAGATTATGAAAAAGATAAATGGCAAGCTGGTATGGTTGCTTCTTGGTGGGGAAAACGGTTATTAAATCGTGATGGACAATATAACCCTGATTACATCAATGTGAATGCCCATGTAAACTACAGCCCTAATGATTCGCAGACAATTGGGTTCTATGTGAATAACCTATTAAATCGCCATAATGTAATTACGCATGGTGCTTACGAATACTGGGATTCACCACGTAATTACTATGTGAACTATTCCTATCATTTCTAGTAGGTACAGTATGAAACATTCTATTTTACTCATCACATCCATGACGAAGCATTGGCAGTGGGCTAAAGAAATAGAACAACAATATACAGATGAGACTATGTCCGTGGGCATAGTCTTTCTGTCATGTGAAAATGTATCATTAGAAGGTGTACGGAGAGATATCGATGCAGCAGATATTGTGTTGTTTACGCATGTAGGGAGTACCTTAGATACGCCTTTGGTAAAAGGGGTTCACAAATATATTACACAGAAACGACTTCCTTATGTATTAATTTTTCATGACTCTTCGTCTGATGTGCAGAGATATGGTGTGGCGGACAGTGACATCGATCAAATCCAGGCCTATTTACACCAAGGTGGAATAGAAAACTTCTATGGATTATGCCAATATATGCTGTCTTTGCGAGGCTATACAGGGCAGGTACAACCGGTGAAAGAATTACCGTACCAAGGTATTTTAGGTAGGCAGGGCGAAGTGTATCTATCCTATGAGGAGTATCGTAAGGACTACCATCATAGTGGTCCCGTGGTAGGTATTTTTTTCTATCGTGATGAATGGGTGCAAGGCCAATTAGACTACCCCTACGAACTGTATGATCGTGCATTAGAACAGAGGCTATCACCGGTATTAGTATTTGGTCAGTACAGCAGTAAATCCGGTGGGCAATTACGGTGGTACGATTGTTGGGATACGTTGTTTGATCACCGAGTGAAAGAGACAATATCTCTCATTATTAATACATGTAAATTCTCCATCATTGGCTTACAAGGTGCGAGTCGTGATGAAATGGCTGAGTTAGGCATCCCTATCTTGCAGGGCTTTGTCACGTATACGAGCTTTGAAAGTTGGCAAGCACGATCTCAAGGATTAGAGCCGATGGATATATCCTTTTCCCTGTCACTGCCAGAAATGGATGGCATTTTAAATGGACACATTGTGGGGACCAGAACTTATGCAGAGGAAAGAGGATATTATTTTAAACCTTACTCCATAGGCATTGAAAAGCTATTAGTGCAAGCCAAGCGGTGGATTGCATTACAAGAAAAGAAGAAAGCAGATGTAAAGATAGCTCTATTTCTTCATAATTATCCTCCAAAAAATTCGCACATCGGCAATGCATGCGGTCTAGATACCCCAGAATCTGTACTTCGATTGCTAGAAGAATTGCAACATACGGGATATACAGTGGAAGGGATTCCTCAAACAAGTGAAGAACTCATGACGATACTGACCAAACATGCTACGAATGATGTAGACTGTTTGACAGATACGGCTATCAAGAAAGCTCCTAAACTTCCAAAAGCACTGTATGATACATGGTTTTCAAAGTTGGACAGTAGCACCCAAGAATCTTTACTCCAGCATTGGGGACAGCCCATAGGTGAGATATTTGTAGAAGATGATGAACTCATCATTCCAGGCGTTGCTTTTGGTAATGTATGGGTTTTGGTACAGCCACCACGTGGATTTAGTGACAATCCGGATGCTCTGTACCATTCGCCAGACATTCCACCAACCCATCATTATGAAGGGGTGTACCATTGGGTGCGCACAGTATTTCAAGCAGATGTGGCGATCCACATGGGCACACATGGTAATTTAGAATGGCTACCGGGTAAGGGCACCGCCTTAAGCGAGTTTTGTTATCCTCAATTAGGCATTGAAGATATCCCCAATCTATATCCGTACTGGACAACCATTGTCGGTGAAGGAATTCAAGCCAAACGGCGTAGCCATGCCGTCTTACTTAGTTATTTATCGCCACCTATGAAGCGGTCCGGCTTATATGGTGACTATGAAACGCTAGAACGTTATTTGGACGAATATGACCATATGAAAGCACAGGAAAGGGGCCAGGAACAAGTAGTGCTAGGATATATTTTATCTTCTATAAAAGATTGCCATTTGGAGCACTTGTGTGATCACTTCGACTGGTATCGAGAGGGTGGTCAGGCACACTTTGACAGATGAGGAGTGGCGCCACCTAGCGGAGTTGATTGAAAGTGACAAAGTAAAAGAACTGTTAGGCGACGTTCATAATTATTTGATGGATATTCAAAACCGTCATATTCGTTGTGGATTGCATATTCTGGGGCAAAATCCAACTACAGAGGAAGAAGATGGGTATATTGATGCTTTCATAGACATGCATGGTGTGCCAGACGATGCACAGAAAGAAACTCTATGTGCACAGTATGTTGAAGGGCTGCGTCAAACTACAGAAGAAATGTGTCAATTGTTACGAGGGTTGGAAGGCAAGTATGTTCCTCCCAATATTGGTGGTGCTGTTACTAATGGTGGTATCGACGTACTACCTATGGGACGCAATTTTTATGGTGTCGATGAACGAACATTGCCGACCGTGCCTGCCTATGCCATTGGTTGTGAACTAGGGGATGCATTGCTCAGTGAATATATTCAAGAAGAACAGCGATATCCAGAGGAAATCGGTATAGTCTTGTGGGCGGATAATACGCAACGCACTCATGGTCAATGTATTGGAGAAGTATTCTATTTATTGGGGGTACGACCAGTTTATACAGGGAGTCGTGTATCCG
The DNA here is from genome assembly GCA_963533015.1 of uncultured Veillonella sp. Classification (GTDB taxonomy): domain Bacteria; phylum Bacillota; class Negativicutes; order Veillonellales; family Veillonellaceae; genus F0422. Next base: position 3,255 of record CAUSMY010000034.1, on the reverse strand, counting down.
ATTTAGAAGTCATACCTCTTGAGGAATTAGGGCGACCACGTATCGATGTGACAAGCCGTATTAGTGGCTTATTCCGAGATATGATGCCTTCTGGTGTTATGTGGATTGCTAAAGCCGTACAAATGGTGGGATCTCTTGCTGAGGGTCATAGTGTAAATTATGTGAAAAAACATATAGACCTAGATACAACTGCGTTAGTAAAAGAAGGCATGGAGTATGAAGAAGCTATCAAAGCGGCATCGATTCGTGTCTTTGGGGATGCACCAGGAGCCTATGGGGCAGGAGTAAACCAAATTTTAGAACAAAGTAATTGGTCGACTCGTGAAGACTTAGCCAATGCCTATGTTACATGGGGCGGTTATGGATATGATGAACAGGGAGATATTATCCCAAGTCATCAACAGTTTCGTAAACGGTTAGGTTCCATTGAAATGACTGTGAAAAATGAAGATAATCGAGAGGTTAGCTTATTAAGTACAGATGATTTCAACGCCTACCACGGAGGGATGATTGCAGCTGTAGAATCTATCAAAGGTGTACAACCGAAATCATTCATAGGTGATACAACGTACCGCAAGGATATTTTGGTGCGTTCGTTAGAAGATGAAATTCAGCGGCAATTCCGCAGTGAACCAATGAACCCTATTTTTATAGAGGGTATGATGAAACACGGCTACAAGGGGGCTGCTGATATGGCTTCCTATGTACAGCATACGTATGAATGGGATGCTACTAGCGATATGGTGCAAGATTGGATGTATGATGCTTATACAGACGAGTATGTCATGAATCAGGACGTGCAGGAATGGATGCGTCAAGTCAATCCTTGGGCCTTAGGGGCTATTTGTCATACTTTATTGGAAGCAGAACAACGAGGACTTTGGGAGGCTAGTGATGCCCGACGAGAAGGATTGCGAGAGGTAGCGATGTCTTTGGAAGAGGACCTAGAGGGGTATTATGATGAATCGTAGAATGTTGTATTTACTCGTCAGTGTGTTCCTGTTAGTTGCCTTTTTAATAGGTCTTACTAGCTGGATTTCTGCAATTACCCATAGTGAACCGCCTAATCTTATACAAGAAGAACAACGAATAGTCATCGATGATTGGGGGCGTTCCGTCTCAGTGCCTGTAGAGGCAAAACGAATCGTCTCATTAACCTCTGCCTATGAACCTATATTATTAGAGATGGTAGGACCTAGTCGATTAGGAGCTGTAAGCTTTCTATCAAAAACAAAGGGCTATGGGCCGAACTATGAATTGGCAAAATCTGTGAAAGTCTCTTTATACTCCTATGCGGTGGAGAAAATTGTATATTTACACCCTGACTTGGTGATTGCTCCTGAGTATACAAGCCGAGATGTACTAGATGGATTAGAGCATATGGGGATTCCTGTGGTGATCATTAGCAGTCCTAAAACAGTACAAGAAACTGTAGCCTTAGTAGAGCGGTTGGGAACGGTTGTTGGAGCAGAGGACAAGGCTCGTGACATGACTGCTAAGATGCAACAAGATATAGAAGAGGTAAAAGCTCTATCTGCAGATACAAAAGGGCAAGTCGTGATTTCTATGTCATCCATGGAAGGCTTTTCAGGGACGGGGAGTCTGTTTGATGATATGACCCGTGTCATGGGACTTGTGAATGGACCGAGCCATTTAGGATATGCACCGAGGACTGCTTTCACAGAAGAGCGCATTATTGAAATGAATCCTGATGTGATTCTCATACCGGTGTACGACAAAAGTGAAATGGCGTGGCAAACACTATATCGAGATAATCCTGGATTGCAAACGGTAAAAGCGGTGCAAGACCATCGTGTATTGCCTATGGACGCATCCAATTTATATGCAGGAAATCAATTTATTGGTGAATCCATGAAAGATATTTTGCGTATCGTTCGAGAGAGTGAGAAAGGAGAAGACAACCATGAATAGACCGTGGTTCTATATGGTTGGCATGATAATACTGCTATTGGTGCTTATTGTCGTGTCCTTGTGTATGGGTATTATTCCCATCAGTGCTAATGATTTCTTGCATTTAACAGAGGAGCAAGAACGAGTTTTATATTTCATACGTTTGCCTAGAATTTTAGTGGCCATTTCTATTGGTATGGCCTTGGCCATTGCAGGGGCAGTCATGCAAGGCGTATTTGGTAACCCGTTGGCAGATCCAGGCATAATGGGCGTTGTATCTGGGGCTTCCACAGGGGCTGTGATTGCGGTAGCATTAGGGTTGTCATCGATGAGTGCCTATTACATGCCCTCCTTTGCATTTATCGGCGCCTTGGCAGCTCTGGGTATTACGATGCTCCTCAGTTGGTATAAAGGGCGAATGGATCCTCGCATTTTATTGTTAGCAGGGGTAGCGATTAGCATGCTATTGGGGGCCTTGACATCTGGAGTTTTAACGTTGATGAATGAATATCGCTTGAAAGAGTTTCTATTCTGGATGGTTGGTAGTTTAGAGTATCGCCGATGGGATCATGTGGCCATTGCGTTACCTACCATTGCGATAGGAACAGCGATTATTATAGCCTTGAGTAAACATTTAAATATTTTAGTGATGGGTGAAGTAGAAGCGAGAGCTGTAGGTATGAATACCAATCGGTATCGTATGATCTTCTTGCTCTTGTCGGCCATGATGACGGCTATTTCTGTATGTGTAGGCGGTAGTATCGGTTTTGTGGGGCTTGTGGTGCCGCACATGGTACGTCTATTAGTGGGCCCTGACCATCGCCTAGTGATACCTGCCTCTGCTTTAGGGGGCGCTTGTTTTGTGCTGTTGTGCGATACATTGGGGCGGACCTTATTCCATCCTGTTGATATACGAGTGGGTATTATGACGGCCTTATTAGGAACGCCGTATTTCTTATTCCTCTTACATCGTTTGAAAGTGAAAGGAGGTTCTCTATGAGTGACGTAGTATTGCGCTTAGAGCAGGTATCTGTATACCGTGATGGACAACCAATCATTCAAGATGTAACCAAAGACTTTTACAAAGGGGAATGTATTGGTATCATTGGAGCGAATGGGAATGGTAAAACCACATTGCTAAAAGCGATTCGCCAGCTATTACCCTATGAGTGGCATATTTATGGAAATGGACAAGATTTGGCGAGACAGTCGGATACGTTTATTGCTAAAACGATGAGTTATATGCAACAACAAGTGGAGATTCCTTACGCTTTCAGCGCTGAAGAAATCGTCATGACTGGTCGTTATGCGTACCACTCTTGGTGGGAAAACCGTTTCCTTCCC
>CAUSMY010000033.1:0-11727 GCA_963533015.1 uncultured Veillonella sp. | reverse complement strand
TCTATTCTTAATAGCTCGAAGTGTAAAGACTAGCGTTCTTCGTTTTTCTTGCCAACTTTGACTTCTATATATAGTTTTTCCTAACTCCCATTGTTGCTTTGCATAACTAAACACAGTACGTCCTCCTCAGGATATTCTACATCACATTACATTATACCCCAAATTCACAATGAAATTCAATCTTTCAAGGTTCTAACCCCTATCCATGTAAAAGAACCTAAACTATAACGCTTAGGTTCTTTATGTATAGTCCTATCCAATAAAAGCTCAAGGTACTACTTACAGTATTGAATTAAAAACATACTTATTGGCGTCCTGTACTACCAATGCCACCGACACGAATACCACAAGCATCATCATCATGCGTCAATAGATATTTACAGAAAATCCCTTGTGCAATTCTTTCACCTTTTAACAAAGCTACAGGCTCATCAGTCATATTGTACATAGCAATCATAATATGACCTTCATTATCTTCATTGTTATAATAGTCGGAATCAATGATACCTGTACTATTAACTAAGATCAAACCTCGTTTAATAGCCATACTAGAGCGAACATGAATCGCTAAATATTCATCATAGTGCATGAATGCTTTTAACCCGGTGGGAATCAAAACTGTCTCTTTAGGATCTATTACAATAGCTTCTGCACTCTCAATGTCATACCCTGCACTCTCAGAAGTTTTGCGCTTCGGTAAGTTAATATCATGTCCCTCAAACGCAGATACCACTTCAAATCCACGAATATCCATGTTACACCTCTACTACTTCAATAGTTCTTTACGGGATAAATTGATACGGCCTTTGTCATCAATTTCGATAACTTTTACCATAATTTCATCGCCTACATTCACTACATCTTCTACTTTTTCAACACGCTCTCTTGCTAATTGAGAAATATGTACTAATCCTTCTTTACCAGGTAATACTTCTACAAAAGCACCAAAGTTCATCAAGCGTGTGACTGTACCCATGTACACTTCACCAGCTTCCACTTCTTTTGTTAAGTTTGTAATGATTTGGATTGCTTTTTCAGCTGCTTCCGCTTCTACGGCAGCAATAGAAATTGTGCCATCATCTTCGATGTCGATTTTAGCACCTGTTTCTTCAATAATGCCTCGAATCACCTTACCGCCAGTACCGATTACATCACGGATTTTGTCTGGATCAATTTTCATCGTTACAATGCGAGGCGCCCATTTAGACATTTCTTCACGAGGTGCGTCGATAGCTTCCATCATTTTACCCATGATGTGCATACGACCTTTATGAGCTTGCGCCAAGGCTTCTTCTAAAATCTCACGAGATAAACCAGAAATTTTAATATCCATTTGAATCGCAGTTACCCCTTTTGTAGTACCTGCTACTTTAAAGTCCATATCGCCTAGAGCATCTTCCATACCTTGGATATCTGTTAAGATCGTATAATGTGCATCTTGTGTCACAAGCCCCATAGCAACACCCGCTACTGGTGCTTTAATAGGTACCCCTGCATCCATTAAGGATAAGGTAGAACCACACACGCTGGCCATAGAGCTAGAACCATTCGATTCCAACACTTCGGACACTAAACGCATAGCATATGGGAATTCTTCTTCTGTTGGAAGCACCGCTAGCAACGCTCTTTCAGCTAATGCACCGTGACCGATTTCACGGCGTCCAGGACCACGAGAAGAGCGAGTTTCCCCTACGGAGTAAGATGGGAAGTTGTAATGATGGATATAGCGTTTTTCTGTATCTAAACCAATGCCATCAATGGTTTGTTTTTCAGATAACGGAGCCAATGTACAAATGTTTAATACTTGTGTTTGTCCACGTGTAAATAAGCCAGAACCATGTGTGCGTGGTAATGCATTAACGCGACAAGTAATCGGACGAACTTCATCTAATTGACGACCATCTGGACGAATTTTTTCTACCGTAATCATATGACGTACAATTTCTTTTACCATTTTTTCTAAGGTAGCATAAATATCGCTCGCTTGTTCAGGGAATTGTTCCTCGAAATGAGCTAACACTTCTTCGAAGACCGCTTGTTGTTGTTCTTCCCGTTGTACTTTATCCGCACAGCGTACAGCTGCATCTAATTTTGCATGTGCATAAGCACGAACCGCTTCTGCTACAGTTGGATCGATTTCTTTAATTGGGAATACACGTTTAGTCTCACCAATTTCAGCCACCATAGATTCTTGGAAAGCTACGATTTTTTTGATTTCTTCATGGGCTGTCATAATAACTTCTAAGATGATGTCTTCAGGGATTTCGTTTGCTTCCCCTTCTACCATCAAGATCGCATCTTTTGTACCAGCCACTACCATATTCAATATAGTTTCTTCTAATTGCGCCTCTGTTGGGTTCACAACGATAGAACCATTGACTAGACCCATGCGAACACCTGCAATTGGACCTGCCCACGGAATATCTGAAATAGACAATGCTGCAGACGCACCAATTAATGCGCAAATTTCAGGTGCATGGTCATGATCAACAGACAAAACTGTAGCAACTACATGGACTTCATTACGGCTACCTTTATCGAATAAAGGACGAATTGGACGGTCAATTAAACGGCTGTTTAAAATTGCAGACTCTGGTGGACGTGCTTCACGTTTAATAAAGCCACCTGGGAATCTACCAACAGCATACATTTTTTCTTCATAATCTACTGTCAAAGGGAAGAAGTCGATATCTTTCGCTTCTTTAGATGCTGTTGCTGTAACCAATACAACCGTATCACCATATTGTACCAATGCAGAACCACTTGCTTGTTTTGCTAACTCGCCAGTTTCAATCGTTAACGTACGACCTGCGAGTTCCATTTGGAATCGATTCATTCCATGCCTCCTGTTTAATTCTTTATCCTTTAAAAATCTCTATACTTGCTATTATACACGAGTAGAGGGGGAAATACAATTTGGGGACTATAACCAAATAACCCCTACGCATCTAGTAAGAGTCATTATACAATACAAAAAAGGAGCGTTGATCACTATCGATCAACGTTCCTCTTCTTTATAACTACCGCCCTTTCACCCACCGCTGATAGCCTTTCCACAATAAGAAATACACAACAGTGGCCGCCACAATAACAACTGTCAGACGCCCTAGGTTATCTTGTAGCAAGACTGCATCATGTCCTACGATTACTTCCAATGCTGTAGACGGAAACTTACCAATTAAGTTCGCAATGATATAATCCCGCAATGAAATCTGACTAATTGCCCCTAGTGCAGTGATAACACCACTAGGAAAGTACGGAATGGTACGGGCAAATAACATGACAGCTAAGCCATTCTTTCCGCTAAAGTCATCTACTTTCAGCAAAAATTCACTTTTTTCAATGACCTTATGAGCCGTATCACGCAAGATGTATCGCATAATCATAAAGCTCAGCACAACACCTACAGTTTCTGCTAGCCAAGAAATGATAATGCCCGGAACAACACCAAAGAGCAAGCCATTGGCTGTAGAAAAGAAGATGGACGGCAAAAATCCTAATGCATTAATCAATACATCTAAGACAAAGCTAATCACCATCGCCCAAGGGCCATAGGACTGCAATACTTCTGCCATGCGGTTCACATCACCTGATACGACAAGTTCCCACATATCATCATAGAATCCTGGAACAAGGATATGCACTAGAACACCTAATGCCACCAATGCTCCTACCAATCCTAATTGTATGTATCGTTCCTTCTTCTTATCATTCATTCCCATACCTTCTTTTCTAAGACTTCTTAGCCTCTGCCATCCAATACAAGTTTATCGTGAATGGCACGCACTGCTGTTTTAATGTGTTCTTCTGCAATCAAGCAAGAAATGCTGATTTCGGAAGTGCTAATAATTTCAATATTAACATCTTCATCGGAAAGAATACCAAACATTTTAGCTGCTACACCTGGTTGACCTAGCATACCAGCCCCAACGATGGATACTTTTGCCATATTTTCATTGATAATGCACTCTTCCATAGACATAGTAGTGCTCAATGTGTCTAACACTTGTTTTGCCAAGTTAACATCATCGCGAGTGATAGTAAATACGATATCTGTACATTTATCATCAGTAGTGCGAATGCTTTGCACAATCATATCTACATCGATACTTTTATCTGCTAAGGCTTGGAACACTTGATGTGCTACGCCTGGAACATTCTCTACACCTACAAGACTCACTTTAGCAACATTTGTATCATCTGCAACGCCTGTAATGGCATATTGATTTGCTTTCATTGTATACTCCTCTCGAATAATGGTTCCCTCTTCATCACTGAAAGTGGAGCGAACATGGATTGGCACACCATATCGATGCCCCATCTCAACCGCTCTTGGTTGCATAACACCAGCACCCAAACGTGCCATCTCTAGCATTTCACCATAGGTGATTTCTTTCAACTTAATAGCTCCTGGCGCTACACGTGGGTCTGTAGAATATACACCATCTACATCTGTGAAAATTTCACATACATCCGCTTGCATAGCCCCTGCTAATGCTACGGCTGTTGTATCGGATCCACCACGACCGAGTGTCGTAATATCCCCTTCCTCGGTTCTACCTTGGAAGCCTGCCACCACAACGATATTGCCATCATCTAAGGCACGTAATACACGTTCAGGATTGATATCTAGAATACGAGCTTTTCCAAAAGCATCACTAGTAGCAATCCCCGCTTGTTCCCCTGTCATAGAAACAGCTGCATGTCCTTTAGCTTGGAATGCTAAGGCCATCAATGCAATCGTTACCTGTTCTCCCGTAGAAAGGAGTCGATCCATTTCACGACCATATGGCATAGACGTTACTTCTTTCGCCAATGTCACTAAGTCATCCGTTGTATCCCCCATAGCAGACACAACAACAACAATACGATCATCAGCTTGTTTATCACGCAATACGCGATCTACAATATTAAATATTTTTTCAGGTGTTGCTACAGAGCTACCACCAAATTTTTTTACAATTAATGCCACTGCAATCCCTCATCTAATAATATATATAGTAAAATAATGTCTCTAATAATCTATCACACTACACCAGTATTGTAAAGAATTTTTGTATACGTTTATTTTATTTTAATTATACATTTGTCTATTTACAGTAGATACTTTATATATTCATACTATTGCCTATCACTTCTTATATATAACATATATAACATATACTAATACGGACCAAAATCCAAACTACAAAAGGGCAGTTGCACAAAATACAACTACCCTTTTTATCATCATGATAGGCTATCCAACGACAGCCTTTTCTTCATGTAATTATGCTTCTACTACGATATCTTTTTCAGATTCCCACAAACCGTGGATGTTGCAGTAAGAAGTTGCGATCAAACGACCAGATTTTTTGAAAGATGCTACTACTACGCCAGCAGATTCAGCATGTACAGGACCTTCGTTAGCACCTGTAGGAGCTTCACCATGTACGTTGAACTCAAGACGAGCTACTTCGTAAGGAAGTTTTGTACCTTCTTCTACGTAGTATAATTTGATCCAAGAAATGTGATGTTCTACTGTATTAGGATGTGCAATGTCTTTGCCCACTTCTAATTCGATAACTACGCGTTCACCAGCTTTTACAGTGTCAGGTGCTGTGATAACTGGAACGTGTTTTTCTGTTGCAAATTCTGCTGTTTTTACATAATTAGTGATTGCCATAGGTATAACCCCCTTGAATTAATATCATATCCAAACATGGAAACCTTTCCATGTAAAGCACTAAAATCAGTACAATATTATTGTACTTGTTTTTATAGACTTAATCAAGGACTATTTTTAAGTTTTTCGATATGGTTTATGCATAATACTTTTATTTTTAGCATACTATATTAATAAATAGCATAGTTAACAACTTAATTAGAACTCAATGCCTCGTTTCGCTTTGATACCTTGTTGATACGCATGCTTCACAACTTTCATTTCCGTCACTGTATGCGCTAGTTCAATAATCTTTGGCTTCGCATTACGTCCTGTTAAAATCATATCCAATCGTTCTGGCTTGTGTTGCAACAAATGCACTACTGTTTCTACATCCACTAATCCATAGTGGATGGCATAGTTAATCTCATCGAGAATAATAAGATCCCATGTATCGGATTGCACCTCTCGTTCCACCATAGCCCACGCTTCTTTCGCAGCTTGTTGATGTTCTTTCATCTTCTCTTCTGACTCTTCTTGTTTATGAAAGATAAATCCTTTCCCCATGGAACGAATTTCTACGGTAGGTAACAAATCTATGCCTGCCAATTCACCATAATTAGCCCCACTTTTAATAAATTGTAAAATCAACACCTTTCGACCACAACCTGCAGACCGAAGGGCCACTCCAAGTGCTGCCGTTGTTTTTCCTTTACCTTCACCTGTATTGACTAAAATTAATCCTTCTGCCATATGTTTCACCTATTCTTACATACCATATATACTAGTGCCATTACCAATGATCTATTCAATCTTCGAATATATTAAAAACCACCTACTATAGCAGGTGGTTTTTGTATTCTAATCACTCTATCGTATCTGTGTGAGACTTCCACCTTATAATATATCCAAACACTTCACACTGAAACGCACTTCTTTATGATTGCTTACTATATCGTTCACAGGAGTCTACAAAACATCTAGCTGCATCCTCACTACCCGAAAAATTAATATGCAAATAGGAAGCTAAGATGTTTTTATGTGCATACCCCCCTTGGTAAGCTTTCGGTTTACGTCCCCCGACTAACCACGGAAATGGACTGTGTGTCGGAGTCATCGTAGAAAAATGGAATTCATGTCCACGCAAATGATCTTTTACAGACCCTAAAATATTAGGCTCTAGCATAGTGGCGCTCACATATCCTACCCGTTGCAGTGTTTGTTGCATTTCACAAGTAGCTGGCACTAAGCCCACCATTGGATATGTATGTCCTTCAAAGTCTGTAACAGCCTCTGTCATATACATTAATCCGCCACATTCTGCATAAATAGGCATACCTTGTTCACTGGCTTTGCGAATACTATCCTGCATAGATGTGTTAGCGCTCAGTTGAGATAAAAACATCTCTGGGAAACCACCACCAAAGAACACGCCATCTACATCAGGCAATGCCGCATCTTGAAGGGGACTAAAGTAGTGGAGCTCTGCTCCTGCTCCCTCTAACGCTGCTAAGCTAGCTGGATAATAGAAGGAAAAGGCTTCATCCATAGCAATGCCAATACGAGCTCGTTTTTCAACAGCCGTCACAGATTCCATACCCTCAGCCGGTAAATCTACAGCACTTTTCCCGAGCTCTACCAAAGCATCTAGGTTGACCATTACTTTCACCGCATCACGAATCGTGGCAATCGCTTCTGTAGGATCGATTTCGGTAACAGGTGTTAAACCTAAATGACGTTCTGGGGACTGCATCCGTTCATCTCGACGAATCGCCCCTAATACAGGAATCCCTAATTTTTTCATCGCAGAACGAATCATATGCTCATGATTATCCGAGCCCAATCGGTTTAAAATGACACCTCCGAATTGCACCTCTGGATCATAATCACGGAATCCTTTTGCAATGGCTGCTGCACTTTCCCCCATGGCCTTGCAGTCGATGACAAGCACCACTGGAGCTTGTAAATCCTTGGCCACTTGCGCAGTAGAACTTACACCTTCTCGTCCTCCATCATAGAGGCCCATAACACCTTCAATAATGGAAATATCTGCCGTTTCTGCTTGCCCCACAAAAAATGGAACTAGTTTATGGGGTGGTACAAGCCATGTATCTAGATTATAACACTCTCGTTGGCTAGCAATTTTATGAAAGCCCGGATCAATATAATCCGGGCCCACCTTAAATGCCTGTACCGCCTTGCCCTTCTCTGTCAAAGCTGCTAACAGCCCTGCTACTATCGTTGTTTTCCCTACACCTGAATTGGTGCCGGCTATGACAATTCTTGGTCGTTGTACAGTGTTCATAGAATACCTCTTAGCGATCTTTACGTTTCGCCAAAATTGTAGATAAATAATTTAATTTTGTGTCAGATGGCAATGCATCTACATTGCGATATACTTCCTCTTCTGGTAAACCCACACGAGAAATCATCACAGCCTCATCTGCCATATCATGTTTACGAAGTGTGTCTTGCACTTCTGCAAAGTTTCTATATACTTTCATGATGACTGCATCATCGGCAACTGCTAATACAGCATCAATTTTTTCTTTGGGTGCTGTCGCAGGAATGATAGCCAATACTTCTTCTTTTTCTACGATTGGATATCCAAGGTGAGAGCCGATAGCGCAGAACGCCGTCACACCAGGAATCGTTTCAATCTCAAATCCAGCAGATTCTACTAGACGATACACATACATGTATGTGCTATAGAACATTGGATCCCCTAACGTTAAGAACACAACTTGTTTACCTTGCTCTAATAAACCAGTAATGATTTGGCGGGCTTCTTCCCAACCTTTAGATTGTTCATTGTCGTCTAATACCATTGGGAATACAACCGGTACGATTTCTGTATGCTCTTGAATATATGGTTCTGCAATATGCAATGCTACAGATCCATCTTTCTTTTCTGTTTTCGGTGTAATAATAACGTCTGCTTCTCCTACAATACGAGCCGCTTTCACTGTCATTAATTCAGAATCCCCTGGACCTACACCAATACCATATAATTTACCTTTCATAAGGACACCTCTTCTATCTAAACAGGGTTAGTGAAAGCCACTATACCCAACAATACTCGAACTTAATCAGTATATCATGAATACTATCTAATGTATACGAAATTACACCTTGGGCTAAGCCCATAGGCTCTTTAGAGTATCCACCAAAACATTCCATCTATACTACTAGATCATAATCGGTTTTGATACAAGCCTTTCATCGCATCTGCTAAATGATCTGTATAAATAGCTTGAATTTCTGGATATTCCCCTAAGCCTTTTATATAGGGAACTACCTCGTAGCCTGCCTCTGCCAATACCGTAGCTAAGCTATCTTCTTCATCTCCAAATAAATCATTCAATGCATGATCCCCACACACTAATAATAGTGGATGTAAATGTACTTTTTTATTGCTATGACCTTCTTGTTCCCACTGTTGCAACACATCTTCTGGTGTAGGAAAGTTCTCTAATGTAGCAATCGATGCATTACGAATCCCTTCATGTTGTAATTTTAACTGTAATACTGCATAAGAAGCATTACCTACATTAAATCCACCATGACCTACTAATAATAAACCTTCTGTACTAGGAACATTCAAGGATTTAACAAACCGATCAATTAAAATTTGATAATCATCTGGCACTTCTTCCTCTTGACCCATGAAATACAGTAATGGACGACCAACTGCAATCTCTTTGATGGAGCCTTGCCCTTGGAATGCCATAATGTTTTTTCGAAGTTTATCAAACTCAGCGCCTCCTACTAAATGCGTTGGTTGCACAATGACACGTTCAAATCCATCTGCCATAATGGATTCCATCGCTTCTATTTCATTTTGGAACACAATATTTCTATCTTTCAAGCGTTTTATGACAATACGAGATGTGAAAGCCACACGTACTTCATGTGTAGGATACGCTTTACGAATCGTCTCAACCACCGGTAAAATTTGATTTTCTCTGGCACTATCAACTGTGGATCCAAAGGATGTAACTAAAATAACTTCTTTCATGTTATACCTCATACAAATAATTAAGAATATACCTACCATATAGTGTATAAAAAAAATAGCATTCTGTAAAATAAATATAAATCATCATCCAACCACTTCTCATATAACTCATACAACTAAGATCTGCTATGCAGCCATATCACAACAAGGATTCACCGTATAACTGAAATGATCTCCTTTGTTTACGCTCACAACAAGAAAAAGAGCTACTTCTAGTAATAGCATAACTAGAAATAGCTCTTATCTATATTATTTTACAGTAATAGCAATATCATCGTCTTCCACGACAACATGAAGTGTTTTACCCTCACCTGCTCTGCCTTCCAGAATAGCATCAGAAATTGGATCTTCTACTAATCGTTGGATAGCACGTTTTAATGGTCTTGCCCCCATGGCAACATCAGTACCTTCTGCTACGATTTTCGCCATAGCTTCATCAGATACTTCCAGTTCCATCCCTTGTTCATGCAAACGAGTCGTAACTGATTGTAACAAGATACGTACAATTTGTTGTAGTTGCTCTGTTTCCAAGGCATGGAATACGATCATTTCATCCACTCGATTCAAGAATTCTGGACGGAAATGTGCTTTCACAGCTTGCAAGACTTCTTTTTTAGCAGATTCCGTATCTTTTTTTGTATCCTCAGACTCTTTGGCCGCTAAGAATCCCATAGCAGCAGTGTCTTCTTTTAGATACTTAGCACCCAAATTGCTTGTCATAATGATCACTGTATTTCTAAAGTCCACTGTACGGCCTTGGTTATCTGTCAATCGTCCATCATCTAAAACTTGTAATAATATGTTAAAGAAATCAGGATGTGCTTTTTCCACTTCATCAAAGAGGATTACACTATATGGACGACGGCGTACAGCTTCTGTCAATTGACCGCCTTCATCATAGCCTACATAGCCCGGAGGCGCTCCCACTAAGCGACTCACTACATGTTTTTCCATATATTCTGACATATCGATACGAATCATAGCATTTTCATCACCGAATAGGTTGGATGCCAACGATCTAGCTAACTCTGTTTTACCCACCCCCGTAGGTCCTAAGAATAAGAAGGACCCAATTGGTCGTTTAGGATCTTTCAAGCCTGCTCTAGCACGTCGTACCGCTTTCGATACAGCTACAACGGCTTCTTCTTGTCCGATGACACGTTGATGAAGTTCTTCTTCTAATTTTAAAAGTCGCTCTGACTCTTCTTCTGCCACACGAGATACTGGAATGCCACTCCATTCAGATACAACTGCAGCAATTTCAGATTCTGTAACCACTAATTTAGATTCACTCTCTTTGTTGCTATCTTCTTGCTTAGATGCAATATCTGCTTCCAATTCTTTTTCTTTATCTCGCAGCACCGCAGCTTGCTCAAAATCTTGTGCTGTAATGGCTGCTTCCTTTTCTTTGCGGACACGAAGCAGTTCATCTTCTAAGGCTTTCACATCCGGTGTTGCTGTGAAGACAGCCATTCGCACTTTAGAAGCCGCTTCATCCATCACGTCGATTGCTTTATCTGGCAAGAATCGATCTGCAATGTAGCGGCTCGATAAATGTACTGCTGCCGCTAACGCATCATCCGTAATTTGCACTTTATGGAAGGCCTCATACCGATCACGTAAGCCTTTCAAAATGTGCAATGCGTCTTCTTCACTTGGTTCTCCCACTTGCACCGGTTGGAAACGACGTTCCAAAGCAGCATCTTTTTCAATATGTTTCTTATATTCATCTAATGTAGTGGCACCAATAACTTGGAAGTTTCCCCGTGCCAAAGCAGGTTTTAAAATATTAGCTGCATCCATAGCACCTTCAGATGCTCCAGCCCCAATCAATGTATGAATTTCATCAATAAATACAATCATATCATCATGCGATTGCACTTCATCCATCACTTTTTTCAAGCGTTCTTCAAATTCACCACGGTATTTAGCCCCTGCTAGCATAGATCCTAAGTTCACAGAAATAATGCGTTTATCTCGCAATACATCGGGAACATCACCGCTTACGATTCGCTGTGCCAATCCTTCGGCAATCGCTGTTTTACCAACACCAGGTTCATCAATT
>CAUSMY010000032.1:0-11840 GCA_963533015.1 uncultured Veillonella sp. | reverse complement strand
AACGGTAACTGTGAAGTTGAACAAAGATTTAACATCTAAATCCTTAACAACGAATACAGTAACTGTAAAAGGTGAACCAGGAGCTAATGGTCAAGACGGCAAAGATGCGGTAGTGACTGTAGGCGAAAAAGGCGAACCAGGTGTAGCGGGTAAAGATGGCTCTAATGGTACTATCGGCGTGAACGGTAAAGATGGCTCTGCAGTTGTAATCAACGGTAAAGACGGATCTATCGGCATGAATGGTAAAGATGGTGCAAACGGTCTTACTATGAAAGTCGACAAAGGTGCAGTTGGTTTAGACGGCACAGATGGCGCTAATGGTAAAGACGGTATGACTCGTATCGTATATGAAACGAAACATACAGATCCTAATAATGCTGGTAAAGAAATCACAGTGAAACATGAAGTAGCTACGATGGACGACGGTCAAAAATACAGCGGTGATAACTACGAAGCAGCGACTGCAACCACAGCAGAAGCGAATGTGATCAACAAGAAACTAAACGAACGTTTAGAAATCGTTGGTGGTGCAGATAAAGACAAATTGACTGACAATAATATCGGCGTGAATGCGAAAGATGGTAAGTTAAAAGTTCAATTAGCTAGCGAGTTAACAAACATCAACTCCATTACTAATGGTGCAAACTCTGGCAAAGTTGAGTTCAGTGCTGATGGTGTAACTACGTTCAGTAGTGGCACTGCAGCTGGTGATAAAACTGTCACAATCGACGGCAAAGCTGGTAAAGTCACTGTCGGCAACAACGGTAACCCAATTGCTATTAATGGTGCTGTAGGGGATATCACTGGTTTGACAAATACAACGTTAACAGGGCCAGACTTTGGTACTAAAGGTCGTGCGGCTACGGAAGAACAGTTGAAATTAATCCAAGGTCAATTGGGTACTGGCAACTTGTCCTTCGGTGCTAACCTTCCTGCAAAAGCTGGTGGCAATAAAGTTGTTGAAAATGCTCTTGGCTCTACAGTGAATATCGTTGGTACAGCTAATGTAACAGCAGACGATAACTACGATGGCAACAACGTAGTGACAACTGTTGAAAAAGGTACCGATGGCAATAGCAAAGTTACCATCAAGTTGAATAAAGATTTAACATCTAAATCTGTAACAACTAACACGGTAACTGTAAAAGGTGAACCTGGCGCTAACGGTCAAGACGGCAAAGATGCAGTAGTGACTGTTGGTGAAAAAGGTGAACCAGGTGTAGCAGGTAAAGATGGTAAACCAGGTTCTGATGGTATTATCGGCGTAAACGGTAAAGACGGCTCTGCAGTTGTGATCAACGGTAAAGACGGCTCTATCGGCTTAACTGGTCCGAAAGGGGCAGATGGCGCACCAGGTAAATCCATTAATATCGGCATGAAAGATGGCTACAATGGTCAAGACGGAGCTGATGGTGTTCCAGGTGTTCGTGGTGAAAAAGGTGTTGACGGTAAAGATGGCATCACTCGTATCGTATACACAACGAAAGAAATTGACCCAGTAACGAAAGTTGAAAAAGTAGTAGAACGTCAAGTGGCTACTATGGACGACGGCTTACAATTCACTGGTAATAACTCTGACACTGTGAATAAACATCGCTTGAACACATTGGTGAACATCGTTGGTGAAGGTGTGACTAAGGAAGCTGCGAAAACATTTGAGTCTGCTACTGGTAACATCTTAGTAGATGCTGACGGCAAAACTACATTGACTGTAAAAATGAACAAAAACCTTGCTAATATCAGCAGTATTACTAATGCAGCAGGCAATGGCAAAGTTGAGTTCGGTGTAGATGGAGCGACTACTTTCAGTAGTGGAGCAGCAGGCGATAAAACTGTTACTATCAACGGCAAAGATGGCAAGGTAACGACTGGCGAATCTACTCTAGATACAACAGGATTGACTGTAAAAGATGGCGCTAAGGAAACGAAAGTGACTAATGCAGGTACTGTTGTCAAAGACGGTGCTAACGAATCTAAAGTGACTAGCGCAGGTGCTATTTTCACAGATGGTGTAAACACAACTAGCGTGGCACCGACAGTAGTTCGTGTGAACGGTATGAATGGTACAGATGGCACAGTGACTAACGGCGTAGTGATTGGTAAACAATCTGTGACACCAGTAGAAACTGTTCCTACACCAGGTAAAGTTATCGCACCAGAAGAAGGCAACTTCATCACTGGTTTAGATAACAAAGCTTGGGATGTAACAAATCCAACATTTGTATCTGGCCGTGCAGCAACGGAAGATCAATTGAAATCTGCTACAACAGGTTTAGTAGACAAAGGTTTAGTCTTCGATGCTAACACTGGCGGAGCGAAAACAAATAAACTTGGCTCTACTGTAAAAATCCAAGGTACTGCGGAAATTCCAGCAGGTGCTACGGATGCAGATAAAAACTATGATGGTAAAAATGTATTAACATCTATCGAACAAGATCCAACTACTGGCAACACAACAGTAACTGTGAAATTGAACAAAGATTTAACATCTAAATCTGTAACAACTAACACGGTAACTGTAAAAGGTGAACCAGGTGCCAACGGTCAAGACGGCAAAGATGCAGTAGTGACTGTCGGTGAAAAAGGCGAAGCAGGTAAAGATGGTTCTAATGGTACTATCGGCGTTAACGGTAAAGACGGTTCTGCAGTTGTAATCAACGGCAAAGACGGCTCTATCGGCATGAACGGTAAAGATGGTGCTAATGGTCTTACTATGAAAGGCGACAAAGGTGCTGTTGGTTTAGATGGCACAGATGGCGCTAATGGTAAAGACGGTATGACTCGTATCGTATATGAAACGAAACATACAGATCCTAATAATGCTGGTAAAGAAATCACAGTGAAACATGAAGTAGCTACGATGGACGACGGTCAAAAATACAGCGGTGATAACTACGAAGCAGCGACTGCAACCACAGCAGAAGCGAATGTGATCAACAAGAAACTAAACGAACGTTTAGAAATCGTTGGTGGTGCAGATAAAGACAAATTGACTGACAATAATATCGGCGTGAATGCGAAAGATGGTAAGTTAAAAGTTCAATTAGCTAGCGAGTTAACAAACATCAACTCCATTACTAATGGTGCAAACTCTGGCAAAGTTGAGTTCGGTGCAGATGGCGTAACTACGTTCAGTAGTGGCGCAGCAGCTGGCGATAAAACTGTCACAATCGATGGTAAAGCAGGTAAAGTTACGGTTGGCAACAACGGTAAACCAATTGCTATTGATGGTGCTGTAGGTGATATCACTGGTTTAACGAATACAACGTTGGATGCAGCTGACTTCGCAACAAAAGGCCGTGCAGCTACGGAAGAACAATTGAAAGTAATTCAAGGTCAAATTGGTACAGGCAAATTGTCCTTCGGTGCGAACCTTCCTGCCACAGCTGGTGGTAAAAAAGTTGTTGAAAATGCTCTTGGTTCCACTGTGAATATCGTTGGTACTGCAAATGTGAAAGCAGATGACAACTACGATGGTAACAACGTAGTGACAACTGTTGAAAAAGGTGCTGATGGCAATAGCACAGTCACTATCAAATTGAACAAAGATTTAACATCTAAATCCTTAACAACGAATACTGTGACTGTAAAAGGTGAAGACGGCAAAGACGGAAAACCTGGCACAGATGCAGTAGTGACTGTCGGTGAAAAAGGTGCAGATGGTAAAGATGGTTCTAACGGTACTATCGGCGTAAACGGCAAAGACGGATCTGCAGTTGTAATCAACGGCAAGGACGGCTCTATCGGATTAACTGGACCAAAAGGTGAAAACGGCAATAGCGTAGTCATCAATGGTAAAGATGGTAAAATCGGTGCCAAAGGTGAAGACGGTAAATCTGTTGTGATCAACGGTAAAGATGGTACAATCGGCTTAACGGGTCCGAAAGGAGCAGATGGTGCACCAGGTAAATCCTTAGATATCGGCATGAAAGATGGTTATAATGGTCAAGATGGTGCTGATGGAGTTCCAGGTGTTCGTGGTGAAAAAGGTGTTGACGGTAAAGACGGCATCACTCGTATCGTATACACAACGAAAGAAATTGACCCAGCGACGAATACTGAAAAAGTAGTAGAACGTCAAGTAGCTACTATGGACGACGGCTTGCGTTTCGCTGGTAATAACTCTGATACTGTAAACAAACATCGCTTGAACACATTGGTGAACATCGTTGGTGAAGGTGTGACGAAGGAAGCGGCTAAAACATTTGCATCCGCTGAGGGTAATATCTTAGTAGAAGCAGATGGTAAAGATGCGTTGACACTTCGCTTGAACAAACATCTAAACTTGACGAATACTGGTTCTATGACAGTAGGTAATTCCGTGGTGAATAACGCAGGCTTAACTGTGAAAGACGGTGCTAACGAATCCAAAGTAGGTAGCACAGGGGCGACTTTCACAGACGGTACGAATACGACTGAAGTAGCACCGACAGTAGCCCGTGTGAATGGTGTGAAAGATGCAAACGGCGCTGTCACTGGTGGTGTTGTGATTGGTAAACAATCGGCTACACCAAGTGCAGATGGCAAAACTCCTGGCGCAACAGACAAAGCGGCAGAAGGCAACTTTATCACAGGTCTTGAAAATAAAGACTGGAGTGTAACAGATCCGAAATTTGTATCTGGTCGTGCAGCCACAGAAGATCAGTTGAAAACTGTATCTGATGCAGCGAAAGCAGTAGCGAATAACACAATCCAATTTGGTGCGGACAATGCGTCTAAAACAGATACACAAGCCTTGAATAAACAAGGTGGCATCGCTTTCAATATCACTGGTGGCGCAGATAAAGACAAATTATCTGATAACAACATCGGCGTGAATGCGAATGGTTCTACTGTGGAAGTGAAATTAGCGAAAGAATTGACAGGCTTAACAAGCGCTGAATTTACGAACGCTGATGGTAAAACGACAAAAGTAGAAGGTGGCAAGGTGACGACTGGTGACACAGTTCTTAGCACAACAGGATTAACTGTAGGTGATAAAGATGCCGGTACATTCGTGACTAAGACTGGTACGGTTGTAAAAGTTGGCGATGTGACAACTTCCACGACAGCAGGTGAAACTGTATATCGTGATGGAGATAAAGCGACAACTGTTAACACATCTGGTATCACGATCGAGAATGGCGATAAAACTGTATCCTTAACAAACAATGGCTTAGACAATGGCGGCAACAAAATTGTGAATGTGGCCGAAGGTGTAAATGATACAGACGCTGTTAACGTAAAACAATTGCACGACGAAATTGGCAAAGCGAAAACAACTGTTTCTGTAAACGGTGAAGACAAAGATGTGAATAAAAATCTTTCCTTAACTGTTACAACAGGAACTGATGGTCATAATAACTATGACATTCGCTTAGCAGACAAAGTGACATTGGGAACGGATGCGACGAAACAAGTCACAATGGATGGCACAGCAGGTACCGTAACAGCCTCTGGCGTGACGGTGGGTAAACAATCTGTCACACCAAGTGCAGATGGTACAACACGGGCGGCAAATGCAACAGCGACAGAAGGTAACTTCGTCACTGGTTTAGATAACAAAGCTTGGGATGTAACAAATCCAACATTTGTATCTGGTCGTGCAGCTACAGAAGACCAATTGAAATCTGCTACTACTGGTTTAGTGGATAAAGGATTAGTCTTCGATGCAAACACTGGGGGAGCGAAAACAAATAAACTTGGTTCCACTGTGAAAATCCAAGGTACTGCGGAAATTCCAGCAGGTGCTACGGATGCAGACAAAAACTATGACGGTAAAAATGTATTAACATCCATTGAGCAAGATGCTAACGGTAATACAACAGTAACCGTGAAGTTGAACAAAGATTTAACATCCAAATCTGTAACAACAAATACCATCACTGTAAAAGGTGAACCAGGTGCTAATGGTCAAGACGGCAAAGATGCAGTGGTAACAGTGGGCGAAAAAGGTGAACCAGGCGTTAACGGCAAAGATGGCAAACCAGGCTCTGACGGCGTTATCGGTGTGAACGGTAAAGACGGATCGGCAGTTGTAATCAACGGTAAGGACGGCTCTATCGGCTTGAACGGTAAAGATGGTAAAAACGGTCTTTCCATTAAAGGTGACAAAGGTGTAGTCGGTGTTGACGGCACAGATGGCGCTAATGGTAAAGATGGTATGACTCGTATCGTATATGAAACGAAACATCCAGATCCTAACAATGCTGGTAAAGACATTGTGGTGAAACATGAAGTAGCTACGATGGACGATGGCATGAAATACGCTGGTGACGATGCACAAGATGCTGACAAATCCAAAGTCATCGCTAAGAAGTTGAACCAAACTGTAGATATTGTTGGTGGTGCAGCTAAGGACAACTTAACGGATAAAAACATTGGTGTGAACAATGTGGATGGTAAGTTAAAAGTACAATTAGCTAGCGACTTAACAAGCATCAACTCCATTACGAATAAAGAAAACAACGGCAAAGTTGAGTTCAAAGATAAGGGAGTGACTACTTTCAGCGGTGGTAAAGCTGACGATAAAGCAGTATCCATTGACGGAAAACAAGGATTTGTGACAGGCTTGCAAAATAAAGACTGGAATGTAGCAAACCCAACAGTTGTATCTGGTCGTGCAGCGACGGAAGATCAATTGAAAGTGGTTAGCGACCGTTTGGCAGAGGCTCGTAAATTCACAGGCGATAACAAAGATGTGACGGCTGTGGTTGGCCTTGGCGAAGTATTGAATATCAATGGTGGCGCAGATGCAACTAAGTTGACTGACAATAATATCGGTGTCATCGCTAAAGAAGCTGTTAAAAATGCAGATGGAACGGTTAAAACACCGGCGTCTATGACAGTTAAGTTGGCGAAAAACGTTCACATGGGTGATGGTTCTACCGATTATACAGGCGTATTTAAACCTACTTTCATCGACAAAGATGGCAAGGTGAAACCTGTGATCGATGAGAAAACAGGTAAACCTGCAGAGTTTAATACATCTGTGAAACATGATGGATCAGGTAGTGAATACACTGTATATCGTCCTGGCAAAGATGGTAAACCTGAACCAGCGATTACGACGAATGTGACACCATTGGGTGTGGTGATTGAATCCAATAATTCCAATGGCAAAGCGAACCCTCCTGTGACATTGACAGCAAATGGCCTAGATAACGGTGGTAACCGCATTCTAAATGTGGCGCCTGGTATCAATGGCACTGACGGTGTAAACGTTGATCAGTTGAAAGCTACAGCGAACAATGTTCTGAACCAAGCTACTGGCGAAGCTTATAAAGCTGGTGCGAAAGCAGCCGCTTTAGCAGCGTTGAAACCATTACAATATGACCCATTAGAACCGACACAAATCATGGCGGGCATTGGTAATTATCGTAATGAAACGGCAGCGGCTATTGGCCTTGCACATTACACGCAAGAAGCGACTATGTTCCACGTAGGTGTTACATTAGGTCAACATCAAAATATGGTGAATGCTGGCGTGACTCATAAATTTGGCTGGAGTCCAGAAGAAAAAGCAATTCCTGAACGTTATAAAGCGGGCCCGATCTCCTCTGTATATGTAATGCAAGATGAAGTATCTGCATTGAAACAAGAGAACGAACGCACGAAAGTAGCGTACGAACAAGTATTGGTAGATAATGCAAATATCAAAGCAGAAAACCAAGAAATGAAGGAATCTTACAACAAAATGGCTCAAGACAATGAAGAAATGAAAGCACAAATCAAAATGTTGATGCAGGCTATGGGAATGAAATAAGTCCTGAAGATGTAACTTCCTAGAAGATGCAAAAAGCCCCTACCCTTCCGGGTCGAAAGACTCGGAAGCGGTAGGGGCTTTTGTGTTGCTAGTACCTCTTATTAAAGGACAAAAAACCGGGGCAATACAGAGTATCGCCCCGATAAAAACTTTATAGTTTATTGTCTTGTAATAATTATACTATACAATTATTAGTGAATCAAAAGTTTATTTTAAAATGAAAAATATTGAATGGTTTCGATATCTACTAGCTCTACTTCTTTACCGTGGAATTGGATGATCCGTTCGTCTTGCAAACGACCTAGTTCACGGCTGAGGGCGGTGCGGCTCACGTTGAGGACGTCCGCCATTTCTTGTCGATTGTGTGGCAAGGTAAGGATGTTCTTTTTTTGCACTCGCTGAATATCCATAAAATAGGCAAAAATTTTCTCGCGCATCCCTTTGAGGGATAGATAATGCACTTTGCGGGTCAGTTGCATCGCCTTTTCAGACAGGTCATGCATGAGGTTTGTAAGCAACTGGATTTGACAGGATTGGCAGTCCGGAAATGCTTTGGTGAAAGTCTCAATCGGTAAAAACAAAACTATGGCATCTTTCGTGGCTTCAATGGTAGCTGGCCATAGGGGATGATTACTAAAGAGCAAAGCTTCCCCGAACATAGAGGACGGCTGTAGTTCCGTTACGATAGTTCGTTGTCCCAACATGTTCTCGCGCGTTAACAAGGCGCGCCCTTCTAGCAAGATACCAATGCCTTCCATCGAATCTCCAGCAATGGCAATGAAAGAATTTTTTTTGAAACTTTGTACTTTCACATTTGCTTGAGACAAGAAAAGTGATAAATTCTCTGGCGCAATGTGTGCGCATAGGGGAGATTGTTGAATCGTATTCATGTATGTTTCTAACGTTGGATGTAATGTCGACATGGGACCTCCGTGAATAGCAAGATTGAATATGATATACGTTTTATTTATCCATTATACTATATAAAATGAAACTTTATGTGATAAAGTGTAGCCAAGGATACGTTTTTTCTGCTTTCAGTATACTATACTACATGTATAGATAACAAGACACTGCTAGATTGCCCTGGAGAGGGCTTTCACTATGAAAGGGATTGTCTAGTAAAATATCTAAAGTAATACAAAAGTATGTTGTAGTATACATATTAAGGGCAAAGTTCCCAAGGAGGTTTATCATGAGTATGTTCTGTTTCCAATGTGAACAAACAGCGCAACCAAATGGTTGTACAGTACAAGGTGTATGTGGTAAAACAGCACCGGTTGCAAATTTACAAGACGAATTAACAGCGGCGTTGATCGGTTTAGCTCGTGCAATGCAAGCGACAGAAGTAACGTTAGAAAACGTACAATTGTTAAAACGTGGTTTATTCATGTGTGTAACAAACGTAAACTTCTCTGAAGATCGTGTACAAGAGTTCATCGATGTAATCAACAATGCGCACAACAAATTAGATGCGAACATTCCTAACTTTGATTGGGAAGAATTGTGGAAAGGTCATGAAGACATCGTATCCTTACGTTCCACATTGTTATTAGGTATGCGTGGTATGGCTGCGTACGCATGGCATGCAGCAGTATTGGGCTATAATGATCCAGAAGTTGACGCTTGGTTCGTAAAAGGCCTTGTAGAAATGGCGAAAGACCACAGCGCAGAAGAATGGTTAGGCCTATTGATGGAATTCGGTGGCATCAACCTTGCTTGCATGGCGTTGTTAGACAAAGCAAACACAACTACATACGGTACTCCAGTTCCAACAACTGTACCTTTGACAGTAGAACCAGGTCCTTTCATCGTTGTAACAGGCCATGACTTACACGACCTAAAAATGTTATTAGAACAAACTGATGGTAAAGGCGTTAACATCTATACACATGGTGAAATGCTTCCATGTCATGCGTATCCTGAATTGAAAAAACATCCTCAATTGAAAGGTAACTTCGGTACTGCATGGCAAAACCAACAAAAAGAATTTGACGGCGTTCCAGGTGCATTCTTGTTCACAACAAACTGCATTATGCCACCAAAACAAACATATATCAAAAATATCTTCACAACTGACATGGTTGGTTTCGATGGCTGCGGTCATGTGGAACACAACGAAGATGGCACAAAAGATTTCTCTGCAGTCATCGAACGCGCTATTGAATTAGGCGGTTACAAAGAGCCACAACAATTCACAGGTATCAACGGTGGTACTGAAGTGACAACTGGTTTCGGTCATGGCACAGTACTTGGCGTAGCTGATAAAGTAATTGATGCGGTGAAAGCTGGCGCAATTAAACACTTCTTCTTGGTAGGCGGTTGCGACGGTGCTAAAGTAGGCCGTAACTACTACACTGACTTCGTAAAACAAACTCCAGAAGATACAATGGTATTGACTCTTGCATGTGGTAAATATCGTTTCAACGACCTTAACATCGGTGAAATCGGTGGCTTGCCTCGTATCCTAGATATGGGTCAATGTAACGATGCGTACTCTGCTATCCAAGTAGCGGTAGCATTAGCAGGCGCTTTTGAATGTGACGTAAACGAATTGCCATTGACATTAGTATTGTCTTGGTACGAACAAAAAGCGGTATGTATCCTATTAACATTATTGTCCTTAGGCATCCGCAACATCTACATCGGACCATCCTTGCCAAAATTCTTGTCCAACACAGTACTTGGCATCTTAGTTGAAAAATTCAACTTACATCCGATTACAACACCAGAAGAAGATTTGAAAGCAATCTTGGGCTAAGTCGTCTCTTGTGACGCTATGCAGCCTTGTGGCGTGTTTCATTAGCATAAGGGAAGAGCACGACATATTCCTCCGCAAACTGATACAGTGGTTAGGTTTGCTCCGGAACATGTCGTGCTCTTCTGCGTCTGTGTGATTTAGGTAGTAAAGGGACGCCACAAAGGCTGCTACTCGTAATGGCGTTCCTCAGGGAAGTGGGGAAGAGCACGACATATTTCGACCCGAGCTGATACAGTGGTTAGGTTTGCTCCGGAACATGTCGTGCTCTTCTGCGTTTGTGTAATTTAGGTAGTGAGGGGCGCCACAAAGGCTGCTACTCGTAACGGCGTTCCTCAGGGAGTGTGCTTGTGGCGGTGTCAGTTGCAAACTTGTGCTTTGTTTAGTTTGCTGTTCGGTATGATATGAAAAGATTCAAAGAACTAGTCTCTCTTATGAGAGATTAGGTTCTTTTCTTTTTTACGAGAAGGGCTAATGTATGGTATGATATAAGGTACAGATAATACATAAGATATTCCTACATAGATAATAGGAGGTACCTACTTTGAGTAGTATTTTTGATATTATTGGACCTGTTATGATTGGTCCTTCTAGTTCACATACAGCGGGGGCGGCGCGTCTGGGAAAGATGGCACTGTCTATTTTTCGCGAGCGTCCTGACAGTGTGACTATGACATTGTATGGTTCTTTTGCGAAAACGTATCAAGGCCATGGTACGAACCGTGCGTTAGTAGCAGGGCTACTGGGCATGGATGCAGATGATGCTCGTATTCGTGAGTCGTTGGAGATTGCGGCGCAAGAGAACTTTCAATATACTTTTATCGAATCTGAAGTGGATGCAGGCCATCCTAATACGGTACGATTCAACATGTACGGCAAAGATGGTAAGCATATGTCCGTCACCGGTTCTTCTCTTGGGGGTGGTCGAGTGGCGGTCACCAATATTGATGGTATTGATGTAGATATTACGGGGGAAGAGCATCAAATTATTGCGTTCCATACGGATCAACCAGGTGTGATTGCAGGGGTGACACATATTTTAGGTCTTGAAAGTGTCAATATTTCTAGCATGCGCGTATTCCGAAAGCGGAAAGGGTCAGAAGCGGTGATGTTAATTTCTACGGATTCCGATGTAGATGAGAGGGCATTACAACAAATCAAGGAAGTGCCAGGCATTTCCTCTGTTATGTATTTCGAGCCTTTGGAATAGAGGAGATTATGAGTTATTTATACGATACAATTGAAGATATTGCGCGCCTCGCAGACCGTGAAAGCATTTCCTTTTCCGAAGTGGTCTTGCGGGCGGAAATAGAGAGTACAGGTTCTACGAAAGAGGGC
>CAUSMY010000031.1:0-11914 GCA_963533015.1 uncultured Veillonella sp. | reverse complement strand
TTGATGTAGTTATGGTTAGCCGCATTCCATTCAATGGTATTCTTATTAAAGGCCATCGTTGAGGCCCCCTGTGTTGATGTAGTTATGGTTAGCCGCATTCCATTCAATGGTATTCTTATTAAAGGCCAGCGTTGTAGTCCCCTGTGTTGATGTAGTTATGGTTAGCCGCATGATATTGTTAAATCCTTTGAACGTTATGCTTTCAGGCGTTTCTACAAAGTAAGGGCCGTATGCGTTCCAATTATCACCTAAATTAAGCGTTGTCGGTCTATTAGCGTACATAGACATAGTCGAAATGTTCCAATGCTTAGGGTTTACGTTGAAGTTCCCATTCACTGTATTATTGGTAATGTTCATTTTCAACACATCGCCATAGCGTTTATATACAATGCCGTTTTCTTCATATTCTTCATCAGCAACTGCATCAGCAACTGCATCAGTTTGAACGCCAGCAATTTTGTATTCTACAACTTTTGCACCTGTGAAATTGTGATAAGTGAGCTTTATATCATCTTCGCCTAGGGGTGGAATTGTAATAGTACAAGCCCCAGTACTGTCGAGCGTGAAAGGTGTATCGTTGCCGACTACCTTAACGCTGTAATGTGGCTCGCCTGTTACTGCTACCACCTGTTGCCCTTGGATTACGCTCGGAATAGTCAACGGCTTAAATTCAGTCCGAGGAAACGGCTTGCCAATGTTTCCAATCATGGCTGTGAGCACATCGTCAACATTGGCACTTTCACACCATACGTTACCTTGTAGCAATAGTTGATGAGCATTGTCAGCTGTGGCACTTGCGCCGTCCTTGCCTTTTAATGATTTTAACCACTCAATATCTGTACCTTGAAATCCGTTTAATCGAGCGATATTAAACGCACTTAGCCCGTCCTCACCCTTATCACCTTTAGGGCCTTTTAAGGCCTCTAATTGTTCTGGTGTGAAATCCTCATATCGGAATGGTTCCCCTTTAGGGCCTCGCTTTCCTTGTTCGCCCGGTAATCCTTGTGCAATAGGAATCATTACATCTATTACTTTAGGCACTTTCGCTTGTATATCAACTACTGTATATTCTTCATTATTTTGCATGTTATAACCCCCTAATGCATTGATACGTCATGAATGATGGTTAATTTCCCCATCACTACTTTATATTGGTGTTCGCCGATGATAATAAACACATCGTATCGACCTTTTTTAACAAATTGATGCACTTTACTATTTGTACGGCCCAATACTTCTACAATAATTACATTATCTTGAATATGACATTCTGCCACCGCAAGTATATTGTCCATATCGTCTCTGAATTTACATACCGCCCTTGCATTGCTTATATCAACTCCTTCTTGTAGTTGATATGCTCTACACCAATCACTGGCAATATGCCATTCTTCATCAACTGTTTTGATCTGGTTTGACATCATTATCTAACTCCATTAATTCATTGTAGATACACCCTTCTGTAGGGCAAGTGCCATCTTCATTAAGAGTGGCGTAACACCATTCACAAAATTTCATTACAGGAATATCGCTTTTTACTTCCATGATTATTTCACCGCCTTAATTTTTGCTAACATTTCCATATTTAACTTCTTGTACTGTTCTTGTAGATCAGTAATATCGCCATTTATCAATCGTCTACGTAACACCATTTGCTCCAACGTTTCAAATCGTGAACCATAATACTTCTTAATATCTGCAATCTTCTCTGCTTTTGTTGGCTCGTATTGTGTTACAGGAATATCAATAAATTCACCATTTACGTATGCTTTTCCACTTGTGAATTGTGCCTGCATTTCACTATCCCCTGTTACGATGTTAGCAGACGGGTATGTTTGTTTGGCTAATTGTTCTGTTTCTTCAAGAGTATCCGCATGAACACCTACAACGTAGGAAGTTTGGCGAACACCTTTTTCGTCTAATACAAATACATACATATTCTTGTCCTTTCTTGGAGGTTACTATGAAATTAATTGATAAATTAAAAGGGGCTCATGAACGCCCCTATGTAGCATATAAAATGATATGTTATAGGGATTTAAACGCCTATAGCGATATATCGCATTTTGATTTGTTCTGTAGCATTACTATTCTCACTGATAACCGCTGCAAATCCAGTTGATGTAATCTGACTATCACTAAATCCAATTCGTGATAAATGTCTTAATTCTACTTTATTAATTGCATATGGATGTACATATAATGGCTTAGATTTAAACGCTATTGGGAAAGTAAACTGCTCTTGCCTTTGTTGACTTCCTATATCGTAATAGGCCTGTGTATCGTTATCGTTTCCCCCTTGGATAATTAAATTTCCAAACAGCTTGCCCAAACAGATATACCATGCATTTACATTACTAAAATCATATCGCACACCTAAGCTTGCTAAAGTCTCTGTATCTAATGATTTAATTACATCTTTTGAATTTTTGATGTTTAAATTAGAAAGTAATGTTTTTACCAATGCCAGTGTAGGTGCTAAACTTTGTTTATCCCCATCATCTGCCGGAGTAATCATGTTGTTTACTTTCTGAATAATGGCATTAAAACGATTGTCATGTGCATGTTCATCTGTGTTATGACGTTCCATTTCGCCAGCCGTGATATATGCTGCATCACTACGTTGTACTACCACACTTGCAGCGTTATCGACCGCAATCGTTACTTCAAAGACTTTTGAATTGATAGGTGTGTCTTTTGCTGGAATATAATCCACAAAGTTACCGCCATTAGTGTATGCGATCATAACAGCCGTACTATTATCTTCACCATCTAATTTTGCAAACACACCAATTTCACGAGCATAAAATCCGTGTTCTAGGTGTTCATTGCTTAATGCGAAATCTAATTGGAATTGTCCGTCTTTAACAAAACGCCCTGGAGATGCAAAAGGCAATTCCAACAATGGATTAATTACGTTTTCCATTGTTTCAATATTTTGATTGGTTAGTTGTCCATCGCCAGTTACTACTTTGATAGGCACTAACGCTTTACCAGTCGCATTTGATTTTGCAATCAAGATACGGCCATTTTTAGTTTGAGAAATACTAGGATATTTCGCCATGTTACCCCCTAAATTCTAATGATTTCCTTAACATCAACAACACCACCTATATATGTATTGTTTGATGTGCTTAATTCATCAATATCAACTTTTGCATCGATTCTAATGATTTCCTTAACATCAACAACACCACCTATATATACAGATTGTGATAGTTTAGTTATACTTTTAAATTTGATAAGTAAGTTTTTAGGAATGATTGGCTCAATGTATTCCCAAACATTAAATAATAGGTATTCATTGCTTGGTTTAAAATCTAGCCAATATTCGTATGCATTGCCGTTTACACTATGAGTTACTATCCCTTTTCCGTACTTGAAATCAAGCATTTCCTGTACTTTAGGCATAGTAAAAGGACGTTGACCGATTAATACTGATAGTATCTCGTTTCTACGTCTTTGTGTGTCTTTTAAATTAACAGGTGAAATATCAAGTATTTTCTCCCATGCATCTAGTCCATAGTCTGATGCGGTATAGATGTATTCTTCCTTGAATATTCCGAGCATTAATTCCCATAGTATATTTAATTCTGCGTTTTCTACACGATACACTTCTTGTATATCATGGGAATCACGAGTTAATGGAACAGCAAATTGTGATATATCTATATCACGCTTAAATATTCCAAAATTTGTAATCATACAGCCACCAAATTAATCGTACCCATTACAGGTATTTGATTATCCTTTAGTTCTAGATTTGGTATATCCTGTCCATTAATCTGAATGTGTCCAACGTCTAGCACGTTCGGTAGTTCAACTGTCAATGCAGTTACAATGCTAGAACGTACTGTGATGAATTGCTTTTCATCTTGTTTTGACCATTCTTTGCAACGATTTATTAAGCGTTCTTTGATAGCCGTTTCAATAGCATTCTTAATTTCTGCCACCTGATGGCCTTGTGTCATTGTTACTTCAATTGTGTAATTAATTGGAACAGGTTCAGCCTTAACTACTGTTACAGTATGTCCGATAGGTGCTAGTCCGTAGCCTTTACCTTTAGGCATTGGATCTATAACATTCTCAACCTCTTTGATAAGTTCATCATCTGCTGGGCCGTAATCACTGTTTAACACTACCAATTTAACAGTACCGCCACCATTCCAACATCGGTATACTTTAACACCACCAACACCAGGAATGGCTAACACCTTTTCTTTATAATCTGCACCATTACCACCATAGGCTTTAGATTTCAAAGCCTCAAAATAGCGTTGACGGAATACTTCTGTATCTTCCTCATCTTCTCCTGGTGTGATATTCTTTAAGATTTTAGCGGTAGTTAACCCATTAATACCTTGAATTGGTGTAATATCACCAGTTACAAAGTTAGGGGAACGGCCAAATTGTTCGCAACGCATTTTATATTTACGCTCATCGGCATTCAATACTTCCGTTACGATAAAATTGTATTCATTGTAATTAAACCTAGAACCAATAGGCACGTCCATATTAAACTGTGCCTCAAATTCCCCTTGTGTAGCTGGCTCTGGGTAGATATTGAATTCGGCTGCACGTAGAATTAAGAATTCTCTATCAGCAGTCCTTGCAAATGCCTGTTTCAATATAACATCGGCTAGGATATAGAGTTCTGCAAATTCGATACTAGCTGGAGCAGTAGCATCATAGATTACACTACCCTCACGGCGGTCAAATTCGTCCTTAACCCTATCAAGCATTCGCTTTTCTATCCTGTCAGCCGTCATATGCTCATACAATACCGCTCACCCCTTTCTTAATCCCTTGCAATGTACCATATATAGTATCAACATCGAATTCAGTCATAACATCACCACCATTATTACTGAATTCAAAGTTATATACCTTGGTTATTCTATTGTCATTCAGCAAGGCCTCTTCTATACGTCTTTGCAATTCAGCATACACATATGGAATAGGCTGTCCGAATAAATCTTGTAATTCGATACCATAATTCCAACTGTAAATAATATATTGATATCGCTCTGTATTGATGATTTTATAAATTGCTTGTTCCATAGCACGTAATTTATTAGCGTAGCCTCTAATTTGGCTGTCTGTTCTAAAATCAACATCATATGTATGCGATGGTTCTATATAATTTACAGTATCTGGAATTAGCGTATCGTTAGCTTGTTTCGGTAAAAGTAAATTATCTGCCATTATTTAGTTGTACACCCCCTATTCGGGTTATACCAACGGTCTAACGCTATATAACGTTGTCCGCCAGTTTCTTTTAACATAATAACCTTATCGCCCATAACTAATTGATTATGTACTAGAAATTTCTTTCTTCCTGTGTAATCGTGGTTATGGCTTGCATATTCAGCATATCCACCGCCACCAGCTCTATTTTCGGTTACATGGTCTACACTCATTTCAACAGTCCATTCACAAGTATTCTTAGTAAGAATAATATTCCCTTCTGGAATAGTTAGATTAGGGTCTATTTTAATGGCAAGTGGTGATACACTCACCACTTCGCCAACGATTATCTCCATAGGTTCGCCATTTTGAATAACTGTGCTAGCTATTTCCTTTATGGTATTAACCATTTTCATGTATTCGCTATCCATTATGACGCCCCCATTCTGATAATCTTAGTCGGTGCCTCATTATCGTGCCATGCATAATTTGCATTGCCGTATTTCATAGCATATCCACGGCTTGAGGAGTTACCAAAGCAACCACCAGCACCATCAGCAATTACCACATGATCATCATCACCATAAATCAACAAATCACCTTTATTAGCATAGCCATTAAATTGTTCAGTAACATATCCTTTAGCCTCAAGGTTTTGTCGAAGTGTAGGAACAGATGCCGTTCCCTTGTTATATTCAGCAGCAAGGTCTTTATTGTAGTACGAACCAGTCGCACATACTGTATCAGCACAACCAACGCTACCATATTGAGATACACGGCCGTCATTTACACTAAATGCAGTATCAACCTGTCCAGCAGTACCACCAGCACCAGTAACAACGGTACTATTAGAGCGTGTATTTTTAGCCGTCTCAATCTTTTTAACTGCCTCAGCATCTTCATCTTTTGCCACTTCATATGTTGCATCGTTTTCAACGTATCGTAAGTCTAAATCCATTCCGTGAAATCCTGTTTTGAAACTATGAGTAACAGATGTTACCATCATGTAATTATTAACAATCATATCGCCAAAGTTTCGATTGATATACACCAATGAACCACCACGCACACGCACATCACCAATGACATTTTTAAGTTTAATTTCACGGCTTTTCTTATTCTTATGAGCCATGATTGCCTTGGCTTGTGCTACTGCATTGACGTCCTTCTCTTTAGGAATGAGTAGATATTGCAATCTACCCCATTTTTCGATGTTTTTATCATCCTTGGCAATGAATGTATTCTCTAACTTGCTTGATGCACCATTTGGAACAGTACGCACGATTTTTACATAGTTGTATGTATCCTTATCAATGGAAGTAGTATATTGCACATCTTCCATACATTCATCATCTATGTATATGTCTGTTTTCATTGTTTCAAACGATGCTAATCGCAATTCACCAGCATCATCATACAGATGATAAAATGCATGATTAGGTGTATATATAGCCGTTTTATCGAGCAATTGGCATATCATTTCTTGTAATGACTTATCTTTGAATATCGTCTGCGGTTTTTCAGGAGTTTTCCACACAGTATCATCCATATAACCACATTTCAATCCAAAGTCCTCAGCCACCATTTTGATAAACTCAGTAGCAGTCATAGAGCCGATAACATAGCAATCTTTATTTTTCAAATAACGTAATTGATCATAGCAAGTAACTGATATAGTATTCTTGCCATCACGTTGCTTTTCAAACACATACCCAAAGAATACAGCACCACCATTTAAAGTGAATTTAACTGTATCCCCTTCTTCAAAATTGAGATTAGGGTCTTTGGGCACTTTAAATGTCATTTTACTAGGTACGCAATCAACGGCCCTAGTAATCTGAACATCATCTTGCGGTTCAATAAGCCACAAATCACCAGTACTTTTATTTCTGATAGTTAATTCATAGTGCAATTGCATTGGCATAGGTATTGGAGTGATAACGCCATTGATTTGAGATTTTTCAACAGTTTTGTTTTCTTCTACAGCCATTCGTTATTACTTTCTCGTTTTAATTGGATAACTTGACCTACACCTAAGATGGCTGGTACGGCTATTTTGTTAAGTGCAGCAATTTGGAATAGGTTATCCGTATTGCCTAATTGCTTTTTAACTATTTGCTGCAGTGTTTGACCTCGTGATACTTTAGCCGTAGATGCTACCGCCTTATTATCCGTTGGTCTATCCTGTTTCACACTACCTTTAGCCGTGCCATCTTTATCCGTTTTTACTTCAATACGTTTTGCTCCCCAATCTCTCCATTGTTTCAATGATATATTGGCGTATGAATCAAATCCATTATCAGCATCTTCATCGATACTGTAATTTTCAAGCGTACATTTCATATTAGTCATTGCTAGCATCTGTCCGCCTGGTTTCATTCTAACTACGATGAATTGAAATCTTGTTTTAGTGGTTTTTAGTTTTTCAAGTTCATCAATGTAATATTTAGCCTTCTTAGACTTAAACAACATTGATTCATTGAATGGATAGTCTGAGTTAGGTAAAAGGAATTTAAATGCAATATCAGTAAGTCCAGCTGGCTTGATGATATTTACTTCCCCTTTGCCTAACAAATCAATAGTTTCATTCTTACCATTAATAGTAGTGATTAATTCCTTAGGGGGAATTGGTATTTGCATAGTTCCTAAATAGAAATAGTACATTTATATCCCCTCTCTTTGAATTGTAAACGCATCTTTTAACCCTTTGGCAATTTGGCTAGTGAATCCGTCTAAATCAGTACCATTGTTAATTTCTACATCATTATTCATTTGAATGTGAATGATATTCGCATCTTGCCATTTCTTTAATGACTTATCGATAGCACTTTCTCTTAATGCTTTAATTTCTTCATTCGTCATGTCAATTTCTTTAGCCATTTTGTCTGTATTCTTAGCGGTTTTGCCAGTATTACCAGCCGTCTTATTAGCCGCATCATTAGCCGCATTATGATCAGCACCTGGAGTAAGTTTGCTAGGGTCAAATTCTTTAGGATTTTGGATACCTTTCATGTTAGGCAATAGGTTTTCTAAACTCAAACCAGCACCTACACCATAGCCGTTTAATGCTGCTCCTGTAACGCTAGAATATTCCATTATGTTCATAACAGTAGTTTCACCGCCAGCAATTTCAAAGCGTTGTAACACACCTGTTGCATCGCCGACTTCCTCGACTTTAACACCAGGGATTTTATTAATAGCACCAATGATATCGTTGATACGTTGCTTGATAAATCCCCAAATACCATTCCATATGTCAATAAAAAGATTAGCTACTGCATGTAATGGATCTTTGAACACGTTGGCAAAGAAATTGACAAACGCTGCAATGATGTTCCAACCAAAAGCAAATACGTTGTAAATAACAGAACCAAACGCATAGAACGCACCGACTACAATGCCTAATACACTGATATTTGTATCACAGAAATAGTTGATTACTTCGATAGCTAGGAAGAACACTGCAATAACCGCCACAATTAATCCGATTATCCAAACCAAAGGGCAAGCATACAATGCTGCATTTAATCCCTCTTGTGCTACTATCATAGCCAATATAGCTGCCGTTTCTATCCAATCAGCCGCCGCTTTTACAGCCATAGCACCTGCAGCAATTACAGTTCTAACCGCTGCAATACCAGCCTGTACCGCATAATATGCAAGCACACCACCTAATACAATCATGGCCAAATACATGATAGATGAGTGTTGTCTGATAAATTTTGATAACGTGTTAAAAGCCCAGATGGATGTATTAATTGTTTCACCAATCACACCTACTAGCCAATAGAATACAGGTGCTACCATTTGAATGGCCCCTGTTACGTTGTCTACTAACTCACGTATCCCCTCACTATTCGCAAGGTCTGATATTCGTTGAAATACAGGTTCAAACGCTTGAATTGCTTTATTTTTAATTGATTGCATATGATCGCCCCAAGTTTTTGGCAACGATTCAAATTGCTTTTCAATCTCAGGCATATTGTTCATGATTGCATTCTTAATTACATCAGCGGTGATTTTCCCCTCTGATGCTAGTTTTTTAAGTTCGCCACGAGATACGCCCATTGATTTAGCGATGATATTCTCAATCATTGGAGCATTTTCAGCGATTGAACGGAATTCATCGCCTTGTAATTGCCCACTCGCTAAACCTTGTGTTAATTGGAGCATAGCGTTCTTTTGTGCCTCTTTTGATGCACCGCCAATAGCGAATACCTTTTGAATACCTTCCATGAATTCTACAGCTTGCCGAGGGTCAGGGAATGCATCATGTGCTGATTGCGATACTTTAATCACCGCATCAGCCATTTCCATGTATCCACCTCTAGCACGTTGAGCGGATTCAAATATCTGTTTGTTTAAGTAGATAGCATTTTCTTGACTACCTGCCACGAGTTTCAATCTAGCTTGCACACTCGCCCATTCCGTAGCGGTGTCAGTAATGGAATTCACGGCTCCTTTAATCATTCCCACGCCGTTCATGACTGCATTTGCCAATAAGTTACCAGCAAAGCTATTCATGATACCGCCTAGGCTTGTCTTTAGCGTTTCGCTAGCGTTCGATACACCATTCATTTTATTGTGCAGTGTACTCATGGTTTGATAGGCTTTTGTAGTTGCATTTGCGGCTGCATTCATTGCGTTAGGAATATTAGTTGATAGGCTTATATAATTTGAAAGTGTAGCCATTCATTACCCCCTTTTCGCTTTATCCAACTCAGCTTGTTCATCTTTTGCATGTTGTTGAATAAAAGCAATTACTACCGCTTTTTCGTTTATACTCATTTCCGCAAAAACAGAAGGTCGCATATGGTATTTAACAAACGCCAAATATGCGAACATCGTTTCTGTTTCATTGGAATCTAGGAGTTTTTTACCTCTTTTACCTTATCTTCCATGCCAACATCATAGCCTTGTGCCTCTGTTACGGCTGCTAAAAGGTCAGCATATTCGCCAGGTGTGAGCATAGCTTTAACTAAATCAACAGGCTCAGTTACACCCCAACTATCTTGTAATTCTGCATCATACAAATTAGGATATGTAATTGCTTTAGACAATACATCTTCATTGTATGCAGTTGCATCAAAGCGTTCTTCCGATTGACGTGTGATGCGGTCTGTAATTCGTTTAGTGTATTTTTTACGCATTTTTTCAGTTTCGTCAGTAGCCAATGTCTTAATTTTCCATGCGATAGGCTCACCATCAGCACCTTTAATACGTTTAGATGCCACATATTCCGTTTCATTTACTACTTCAACGTTTTGTTTTAAAAATGCACTCAAATTTTCAGCCATTGTAAATTTCTCCTATATAAAAAAGGGAGCAAGCACTAGGCTTGCATCCCATCTAATTCATCAAAGTGTTCAACATATTTAACACCTTCATAAGTGAAATTATGTTCTTGTTCGATATATTTGCCGTCAGCATCGAATTCTGCTGCCGTTAATTCATCAAGGTTTACACCTTTAAGAATTACAGAGCGTCTACCAGCTTTAGAAGTTGGATCATGATTGACTACTTGCATATCAAAGTATGTATCAACACCAGTTTTCAAGTATTTTTCAACCATTTTGTCAAATAAAGCTGTATTGTGGTAAATCGTCAAGCTACCGCTATATTCAACGGAAGTGGATTTGTTACCAGCACCGATACGGCCTAAAATAGCCACTTTTTCTTTATTTTTCTTAATTTTTGCAGTAAGTTTTTTTGCTTGGAATAGCAAATATCTATTACCGCCAGTTACGATATAGCAAGATGCCAATTTGGAAGAAACTACATCGCCAGCCTCCATCGTTTTCAAAGCATCTAAAATTTCATCTGCCATGTGTTACCTCCTACGCTACTACTACAGTCATGTACAATTTTTCCATAGCTACTGTTGGTTGTAATTGTACATTAACCAATACATCTTCTTTGTTATCGCCTTGCGTTGGTACTGGGATATCCTTATCATCAAAGTTTTGGATAGCACGCACCTTTTGATATTGTTCAGCAAGGTATACCAAATCACCCCATAAGGATTCACGGCCAGCTTGGTCATTAGGGGATTTATCAAGATGTGTTTTATTGAACAATCTAGCACTATCAATCGCCCAATTATCAAGTACACGAATGACTTGATTGAATGAGAAATCTCGGTTTTTAGCTTTGCTAAATTCCGTGAATGTGTTGATATCTTTCAATACACGCACATCACCTTGAATGTTGCCACCTACCGCATCAGTAACGCTATGGAACATAAACATGCCATCTTTAATAGCTTGTTCAAGTTCATACTGTTTGTATTTAACATTTACAGTATATTCGCCGTCATAGATCATATTGCCTACTGTTGCATTGATGTTACAAGATGCCTCTTGCCCTAATGTCCAGTACACTAAAGAGCCTTTTTCAGCACCTTCATCGGTTACATCGTTAAGGATAGAGATAACGCCTTCATAATTTACTTTTTGTTTACCATGAATAACTAATTGGAATTTAGCACCGCTTTGTTCACGGCAACGTTTTGTAAATGCAATAAGCAAGTTTTTAACAGTATCATCAGCACCAGCATAACCAATTGTATTAAAGTAGTAAGGTTCAAGCATATCAAGACCATCTTGATAGTTTTGAACAGTTACAGCACTACCATTTGTACCACCAGTCAATGCAGTATATGCACTAGTAGTCAATGCACCTGTTTTAGTAAAGATAATGTAATCATTGTCTTTCAATTCAGTTGCAT
>CAUSMY010000030.1:0-12162 GCA_963533015.1 uncultured Veillonella sp. | reverse complement strand
CTTGTTGATGCATGCGGAACATTTAGAAGCAAAGTTTGGTGTAGGTCCGCATACAATCAGTGTGCCTCGTATTTGCCCAGCCGATGATATTGATGTAGATGATTTCAGTAATGCTGTGCCAGACGATATTTTTGAAAAAATCGTAGCCTTGATTCGTGTATCTGCGCCGTATGCAGGTATGATTATGTCTACTCGTGAAAGTCAATCCATGCGTGAGCGTGGCTTAGCATTGGGCATTTCCCAAATCTCTGGTGGTTCTCGTACATCCGTTGGTGGCTATGTAGAAGAAGAACCAGAAGAAGAAAACTCTGCTCAATTCGATACCAGTGATCGTCGTTCCTTAGATGAAATTGTAGAGTGGTTATTGGAATTAGGTTATGTGCCTAGTTTCTGTACAGCTTGTTATCGAGAAGGTCGTACAGGAGATCGCTTTATGGCTTTGGCTAAGAGCGGACAAATCTCAAACTGTTGCCAACCGAATGCGTTGATGACATTGAAAGAATATTTACTAGATTATGCAGATGATGAAACAAAAGCCGTAGGAGATGCTGTTATTGATGTACAATTAGATTCTATTAAAAATGATCTAGTAAAAGAAAAATCGAAAGCCTATATTGCACAAATGGAAGAAGGAGAGCGAGACTTCCGATTCTAAGTGGAGATTGTTGCACCTATATGGGTTAGGTGTATCATAGATAATTAAAAATATATATTATACAAAATGCAGTTGCCCAGAGGGCAGCTGCATTTTTTTGTGTATAGAATCATGGATACATTTATAAAATATATGACAACAAATATTGTTATAGCTATTCCCTATATATGATAATATGTATCCTGTATAAGGATAAAAGTCCGTATATTGTTGACATATGATGGACATCCTAGTATACTTAATTCATCGCCAAAAAGAGATGTAGTTGGAAAGAGAGGTGAGCAGATTGCCGATACGAGTGGTGAAAGGACTGCCAGCGATTGGAGAACTTTCTCAAGAGAATATATTCGTTATGGACTCAGAACGGGCGGAATCACAAGACATTAGGCCATTACATATTGTAGTTGTGAATTTGATGCCTAGAAAAGAAACAACGGAAATTCAGCTCTTGCGAGCATTGAGCAATACGCCGTTACAAACGGAAGTCACCTTCTTGTACACAGCGTCTTATAAATCAAGTAATACTTCACAAGAATACTTGAAAACGTTTTACCGAACATTTGATGAAATCAAAAAAGAATATTTTGATGGACTCATCATTACAGGAGCCCCTGTAGAGCAGATGCCCTTTGAAGAGGTAGAATATTGGCAAGAGCTTTCAGAGATTATGGAGTGGAGCAAAACACATGTATGCTCGACATTATATATCTGTTGGGGAGCACAAGCAGGAATTTACAAACACTTTGGTATTCACAAGGAAGACTTGCCAAGCAAGTTGTTCGGTGTGTACGAACAAGAAGTGCAAAATGGTAAGCCCATGCTTATGCGTGGCCTAGATGAACTCTTCTATATGCCTCATTCACGGCATACGACGGTGAGTGAAAGTGAAATTAACGCTCACCCTCAGTTAGAAGTGCTAGCCCGCGCGGATAAGACAGGTGTTGGTGTAGCCAGGTCCTATGATAATAAACATATTTTTATCTTTGGACACCCTGAGTATGATCGATATACGTTGTATCAAGAGTATGATCGGGATAGGAAGTTAGGGTTGGAGATTGATATTCCAGAAAATTATTTCCCTGATGATAATCCGACGAAGGAGCCTATCATTCGATGGCGATCGGCTTCAACTATATTGTATACGAACTGGTTAAATTATTATGTATACCAAGAAACACCGTATGAAGTAAGTGAATTACAGTCTAGAGAGTGTGAACAACCATATATACAGGATTGGGTTATTTAATCCTAGTAAAAAAGTAGTAAAGAATTAAGAATAGTGAGGAAATTAACATGAGCAATTACAAATTTGAAACATTACAATTACATGCAGGTCATACAGTAGACGCAACAGGTTCCCGTGCAGTGCCAATTTACCAAACAACTTCCTATGTATTTAAAGATGCTGAGCAAGCAGCAGGTCGTTTTGCTTTAACTGATGCAGGTCCTATCTACACTCGTTTAGGAAACCCTACACAAGACGTATTGGAAAGTCGTGTAGCGGCATTAGAAGGTGGTGCTGGTGCAATCGCTGTAGCATCTGGTTCTGCAGCTATTACGTATGCCATCCAAAACGTAGCATCTGCTGGTGATAACATTGTGGCAGCTTCCACATTGTACGGTGGTACTTACAACTTGTTTAGTGCTACATTGCCACGTTTCGGCATTACAACAAAATTTGTGAATCCAGATAACTTAGACGAGTTCAAAGCAGCTATCGATGATAACACAAAAGCAATTTATGTAGAATCCGTTGGTAACCCAGGTGCTAACCTTGTAGACTTAGAAGCAATCGCTGAAATCGCTCATGCACATGGCATTATCGTGATTGTAGATAACACATTCGGTACTCCATACTTATTCCGTCCATTCGAACATGGTGCAGACGTAGTAGTTCACTCTGCTACTAAATATTTAGGTGGCCATGGCACTACTATTGCTGGTGTCATCGTGGAAAGCGGCAAGTTCGACTACAAAGCGAGCGGTCGTTACCCTGGATTCGTAGAAGGTGACGTACATTACAATGGTTTAGTATACGGCGATCTTCCAATTCCTTTCACAGTGAAAGTTCGTGCTCAATTGTTGCGTGACACTGGGGCAGCTATTACTCCACTAGCAGCATGGTTGATTATCCAAGGTATCGAAACATTGTCCTTACGTGTAGAACGTCATGTAGAAAACACTCGTAAAGTAGTAGATTTCTTAGTAAACCATCCCAAAATCGCTTACGTGAATTACCCTGAATTGCCAAACAGCCCGTACAAAGCATTGGCTGATAAATACTTCCCGAATGGGGTAGGCGCTGTGTTCACGTTCGGTGTGAAAGGCGGTAAAGAAGAAGGTATCAAATTCGTAGATGCTCTTGAAATCTTCTCTAACCTTGCTAACGTAGCAGATGCAAAATCTTTGGTTATTCACCCAGCAAGTACAACGCATGCGCAATTGAGTCCTGAGGAACAATTGACAGCAGGTGTTAAACCAGAACAATTGCGTGTATCCATCGGTATCGAAAACATTGACGATATC
Organism: uncultured Veillonella sp.; assembly: GCA_963533015.1. GTDB lineage: Bacteria > Bacillota > Negativicutes > Veillonellales > Veillonellaceae > F0422. Next base: position 8,981 of record CAUSMY010000030.1, on the reverse strand, counting down.
ATTGCCGACTTAGCGCAAGCATTAGACAAACTATAAGATTCATAGGTGTAGTTAACACATACTATATAACGCCATAGGCTATGTAGCGATAAGCAGTAGCCTGTGGCGTTTTATTTGTTTATATTCGTAGGGTTTTTGGTTGTGTTATACTATATAGGGTTATATCATGCGTTAATGCAATAAAGGATAGTATACATTGTGATTTGAGAGTATAGTCCTACTCATATATGAACTATACAACCATATTTAGTGAAAATGATACATATTGTGCTAGATAGTATAAGGAGGCTCCATGAAAGGATATGGTTTGAAAACGGTTGTAATAGGTGCTGCGTTCTGTTTGTGCACTGTGTTACCTGTATTGGCTAGTACAGAAATGGTAGGGATGCCAATTACACAAACAAATGAAATAGTTCAACATACAACAGTGGTAACGAGTGATAAGGGGCAGTTTACATTTGAGTTTCCTTGGGAAGTTTCAAGTGCACAGACGATAGATACAGTGACGCTATCTAAGCAAGGGACAGTTGAAGGTAGTACAGTGGGCTTTGCATTGCAGTTGCAAGATGGTGCTAAGATGACGGTAACGCGTCGTAGTAATCAACCGCAAGAAGGAGTCTCCTTGGAGGAGTGGAATACAACTTGGTATGATACACCAATACAAGGACTTTCAGATGCGGAGTATGTCAATGTGTGGAAGCGATTTGATCCAAAGGTAGCGGCCTATCCGTATGTGATTGGAGGGTATTTACCAGATGAAAGGATGACGGCAGCCCGTTGGAGTTATGTGGTGAAAGACGAGACGCATCCATTGCCAGTTCATTTTGAGTTAGATTTGATTCCTAAAACAGATCCTCATCATCGCTATGTGATGACATTAGAATATACAAAGGAAGGATCCTATCAGCTAGATATGCTAAGAGGATTGGAGAAACGATTGCAACCATTGCACTCTAAGTTAGATAAAGTGCATGATACTGGAGAGTATAAATTTTCTAGCTTGCCAGTAGTAGCAAAGGAACTTCCGATTCAAGACGGAAAACAGCTAGCTGTTCTGTATAGAAACGAAGTATTCCGAGGTAAACAGACAAAACAACATAAAGAGGACGTTTACATCTATGATACATCCGTAAAGATAGAAACTACTGATACAGTGGATAATATGAGTGAAACAAGTGAATCGACTGCTCGTGGTGTAGGCGGAGACGAAACAGAAGGTGACACTATTGTTACCTCTGTTCGCATAGATACTAAGGGACAAGTGGAGCTAACGAAGTATATACAGTAATTTGAAATATATATACTTTTTTGTAATATATACTATGAAATACTTGAATTTTAAGCATATTGTGTATATAATACAGTTAGCAAAGAGTCTTTGTTCCAATCTATGTTTGAAAAGAGGTGTATTCCTGTGAGTAGTCATGTAAAGGCAATTGATTCAGTGCCAGCCTATGGGGATTATTGCGTTTGTTTAGGTCGTAAAATTGCCTGGATACGTAGAAGTAAAGGGTTTTCCCAGAAGCGTTTGGCGGAATTGTGTGGTATTAGTTCAAGCTATTTGGCCAAGATTGAAGGAGCCAAAGGGAGCCTTGGTACCACGTTGCAAATTTTATATTTAATTGCAGGTGTACTACAGGTCGATTTAGGAGTGCTCTTATCGCATACGGCTGATGACTATCATAGAATGCGGCTGTTTAAGATTAAGAGGAAAGTTTCTTCCTATGAAATAGAACGCGATCACAGTATGTAGGTGTATTATATAATAACTTTCTATACAATAGAGAAAGTTTACTTGAAGAGACAGTGTTTATTAGGAGTATCTAATTATGGATTTAGATACTCCTAAATTTATTTTGAGTTCTATTTGATAATATAATCGTTCGCAAATATGAAATTGATAATATTAATTGAGAATTTATAAATAAAATGGAGTAGACCTTTGTTTTTGATGATTTAAATGATAAATCCTATCAAATAGCTTAACAGTGCGATTTATAATACGAAAAACGCATAAATAGATGTTAAAATCACATAGAAAAATATATAGAAAAGTTTGACAATACAAAAAAAACATGCAATAATGAGAATGTAAAAAAGGTAAGTACCTTACGTAAATGATAATTATAAAGTTAGCGAATATGTATTTTTATGGAGGTGTCTCATGCGCGTTATTGGTGATGCATGCATTAAATGTGGTTCTTGTGCTTCTGTTTGTCCAGTAGGAGCAATTGCTGAAGGCGAATTAAAATATGAAATCAATGAAACTTGCATTGATTGCGGTTCTTGCGAATCCGTTTGCCCAGTAGCTACGATCACAGCTGAGTAATCAACAACAAACAAAACCCCTTGAACATAAGTGTTCGAGGGGTTTTTTATTTATAATCTTCCTAAAGTATGTTACAATTAATAGAATACGGAATTCTTTATAAGGAGAGATTCGATGAGATTATTTTCTTCATTAGGAAGAGATTTAGGAATAGATATTGGGACCTTTCACACGCATATTTTTTGTAGAAGGTCGTGGTGTAGTGGTATCTGAACCATCTATTGTGGCTACTGATGCAAAGCAAGAATCAGTAGTAACGGTGGGTGAAGATGCCCATCGTTTATTATTGCGCAATCCAGAAACATTAGCACCTATGAGTCCTTTAAAAGAGGGCTTCATTGTGGACTATCGGATTGTGTTATCTATGTTGAGATATTTTATGAATAAAGCTTCAAAGGCTGTGCGACGATCCCGTGTTGTCATGGCGGTTCCTTGTGGTATTACTGATGTAGAGCGAAGAGCGATGACCGATGCCATTATACAAGCAGGAGCCCGAGAGGCGTATTTATTAGAAAGTCCTGTAGCGGCGGCCATTGGTGCTAACTTGCCAATTATGGAAGCTAGAGGCAGTATGGCTGTCGATATCGGTGGTAGTACCACAGATGTAGCGATTGTATCCATGGGTGGAAAGGTAGCCAGTAAAACCTCTCGAGTAGGTGGTAATGAACTCAATGAGGCGATTTATAAATATATCCGCAGTGAGTTTTCTATTATGGTATCTGATGAAACAGTGGAGGATATCAAACTTACATTGGGAACGGCCATGCCTCCTTCTGTAGAAGGAGAATATACGATTGTTGGTCGTCATTCAGAGACGGGGCTTACAAAACGTTGTATCATACGAAAAAGTGAAGTTTATGAAATTTTACGACAACCTATTGCAGAGATGGTAGCAGTGGTTCGAAGTATTTTAGAAAAAACACCACCAGAATTAGTAGCAGATATTATGGAAAGTGGTATGTTACTTACAGGTGGAACAGCGCTCTTAGAAGGATTAGACCTGCATATGCGAGAAGAGCTAGGTGTACCTGTTCGTATTGCGGATGCACCAGACCTTACGGTGGCCTTGGGATTAGGAAAGGCAGCATCTGATGTAGAACGGCTTGAAAGGCTATTAGTGGCAAGTAAATTACGAAAGGGGCGATCTTAATGCAACAATCAGAACGAAAATGGCTGACAATGATCGTCCTTATATGCTGTATATTAGGTATGTTTGGTTTCATATGGAAGCAGCGTACCCAAGTTCCTGTTGTAACAGTGGCCTTGGAAAATATGATGGCACCATTCACATATGGGGCGAGTCGATTGCTAGAAGGTCTTCATACGGGGATTGAAGTGCTAGATGCCGGTATTTTGCGAGTGAAAGATACCTCTGATTTAGAGGCGCGTAATGCCGCATTAGAACAAAAACAGTCCGCCTATGATGAATTAGTAGCTGAAAACCTTCGATTACGTCAATTGCTGCAGTTCCAAACGGAGCAACCACAATTTTCTATGATAGGGGCGACAGTAGTGACTCGTGATCGAGGTGCTTGGACTGATACATTTACTATTTCCAGAGGACAAGCGGATGGGATTGCTCCGAATATGGTGGTTATCGCCCCACGTGGTGTAGTAGGATTTGTATCTGATGTATATGAACATTCTGCAAGAGTACAAACGATTCTAGATCCAAGGTCGGCTACAGGAGTGATTGTGCAGCGCCCAGAGTCTAGAATTGCTTCTATTTTAAAAGGTAATGGCAATCATCCGCTAGAACCGCAAATGGTGAATATTGCGTTAAATGGTGATGTGCTAAAAGGTGATACGATTGTGACATCTGGCTTTGGAGGTATGTATCCAAAAGGGATTATCCTCGGCCATGTAAAAGACATTGTTACTGATGAAGAAGGTTTTGTAAAACATGCGATTATAGAGCCTACAGTAGACTTTCAAAGTTTAGAAGAAGTATTTGTCATAACTAAATCCTTTACGGCTACGCCGGAGGTGCCTAAATTAGAGCCTAAATTGATTCCTCGTACACAGCGAGATCAAGTGGAAGGGGCTAAAGGAACGGTGCAACAATGAAGCGATTTGCGTTGACATTACTGATGATTTGTATTGTGATTATACAAGCTTTAGTGGTACCAAGATGGTTTACTCCATCTTGGGCGCCTCATATATTGATGGATATCGCCATTGTGGTAGCTATATTGAAAGGCCGACCTGCGGGGATGATATTGGCGATTATAGGCGGTATTGTACAAGATGTGCTTATTGGAAACTATTTTGGGTTACATGTGGTATCCTATGCGGTAGTGACCTATATGTTAGGGTCTATGAACCATACGATTTATGAAGAGCAATGGTACGCTAGTGCATGGTGGACAGGTCTGGGAGCTTCTTTGGTGATGTTGGTACAGGTGGGCTTATTATGGGTTGTTCAAGAACCGGTAATCCTGTATACCTATGTATGGAATCATGGGATTCCTTCTATAGGAGTGGATGCTTGTATAGGGCTTATCATTCATCACGTACTATGGCGGTGGGAAGAAAAAGATGAATATATGTGGTAGAAAGGAGGACCTATGTTAAGAGCACTATATAAAAAGAAGAAGACTACACGTTTTGATGTGCTTCTAACAATAGTTGTCATTATATTTCTAATCCTTTTAGGCCGCGTTTTTTTCTTGCAAGCTATTGAAGGTGACTATTATAGAGGCAAAGCTGAGGGGAATCGACTACGGATGTTGTCGATGACGGCTACTAGGGGCATTATGTATGATCGAAATGGTCAAATTGTGGTAGGATCACGTCCGGCGTACATGGTATCTATGTTGCCTACAGGCAAACAGGCAGACCCACAAGTTTTGCAGACACTAGCTAGGTATTTACAAGTGCCTGTAAAAACATTAGAAGATAAAGTAGAAGCTCATAAAGGCGGATATGAACCGATTCGTTTAGCTAGTGATGTGACATTGGATAAAGTCACTAAAATAGAAGAGCATCGCCATGAATTACCGGGGATTACCGTTGATGTAGAGCCACTTCGGTATTATCCTCATGATACGATGGCTTCGCAATTGTTAGGCTATGTGGGTGAAGTGAGTGAAGACGAATTGGCAGCAGCTAAGCAAGCAGAGCTAGATGGTACACATACAGGTGGTTCTATCGGACCGGGAACGATATTAGGTCGATCTGGTCTGGAAAAAATGTATGATCCTGTATTGCGTGGTGTCGATGGTGGTCGACAAGTAGAGGTCGATGCTAGTGGCAGACCTATAGAAGAAGTAGGTCGTAAACATACTGTGCCAGGGCGTAATATTCATTTAACAATTGATTTGAACCTGCAAAAGGTGGCGGAGAAGGCCGTGTATGATCAATTGGAGGCGCTAAGAAAACAGGGGATTCCTGCCAAGGGGGCTGCAGTAGTCGCTATGGATCCTAATACGGGTGCCGTATTAGCCATGGTGAGTGCGCCTGGATTTAATCCGAACTGGTTTGCCAAGGGGATCACCACAGAGCAGTGGAATCAGTTGAATACAGATGCGAACCATCCCTTTGAAAATAAAGTAGTCACAGGTGAATATCCACCGGGGTCTCCTTTCAAAATTATTACAGGTGCGGCAGCCTTAGAATTGAAAAAGGTGACGCCTAATGAAATGATTTATGACAGTGGTAAGCACTGGTTGATCGACAAGCGAAATGCCGAAGGAGAAGCCCTTGGATGGCTAGATTTTAATAAGGCATTGGCCAAGTCAGATAATGTGTATTTCTATGAAATGGGCAATCGGTTAGGGATTGAAAATATCGATAAATATGCGAAGATTTTTGGTCTCGGTGAAAAAACGGGGATTAAGTTATATGATGAAGGTACAGGCAATATAGCTAGTCCTGAATATAAACGAAAAGTATTTGACCAAGACTGGTATTTAGGCGAAACGTTTGATGCTGCCATAGGACAATCTTTTACGCTAGTAACGCCGATACAGATGGCAGTTGTTATGTCTGAAATTGCCAATGGAGGGATTCGCTATCAACCGTATGTGGTGAGTCGTATTGACAATGCAGATGGGACACCAGAAGAAATCTTTGGACCTAAGAAATTAGGTGTTCTTCAAGTTTCTAAAAGCGTCATGGATATTGTACGTAACGGATTGCGTGATGTAACATTAGAGGGTGGTACAGCCGGCGAAATCTTTAAAGGGTTATCCTTAGCAGTAGCTGGTAAAACTGGTACTGCCGAGAATGCTACTGGCCGTGACCATGGTTGGTTTGTCGCCTATGCACCGTATGATAAACCTCGCATTGTAGTAGTGGCATTGGTAGAGCAAGGCGGATTCGGAGCGATTTCTGCAGGATCGATTGTCCGTCCTATCTTGGAAGAGTATTTCCATATACCAAAACAGCCAGTACAGCCAGTGACGACTAAAAAAGAAGATGGAAAAGACGATAATAAAGATACTTCAACATCTAAGACAGAGACGAAAGATAACAAAGACTAGGAGTACATTATGTGGCAAAGAATTATACGAGAATGGGATTGGATTCTAGTACTGTCTACCATTAGTCTGATCCTCATTGGATGTGTTGTCATTGGTAGTGCTACACATGTCAATCGAGAAGGGCTGCAATTGACAGGATTAGTTTCAAAACAATTGCTGTTCTTTGGGTTAAATTTAATCGCGATTATAGGCTTGCAATGGTTAGATTATGAACGATTGCGTCCTTATGGAAAGTGGATATATGGAACTACAATAGTATTGTTGTTAGCAGTTATGATTGTGGGTACATCTGCATTAGGAGCACAGCGTTGGATTCAAATCGGACCCATCACAATCCAACCTTCCGAGTTTACTAAGCTAATGATGATTATTAGTTTGGCTAACATGTTAGAGAGTAGAGTGGGTAAGTTAAATACGTTTAAAGAATTAGCCCCTGTATTTCTGTTTTTGGGAATTCCTGCTCTATTGGTATTCAAGCAACCAGACTTGGGCACATCGTTGGTGTATGTAGCCATTTTGGCAGGCATGTTATTTGTCAGTGGTATTCGCATGCGCTTAGTGCAGATTATGGTAGGAACCATGGTAGCATTAGCTCCTTTGAGCTGGTTTGTATTGCAAGAGTATCAAAAGCAACGGATTATGGTGTTTTTAAACCCTAATGTAGATCCCTTTGGGGCAGGATATCATATTATCCAATCAAAAATTGCAATCGGTTCAGGCTTGTTATTCGGAAAAGGACTTTTTGAAGGTACCCAAAGTCAGCTGAACTTCTTACCAGAAAACCATACAGATTTTATTTTTTCTGTAGTAGGAGAAGAATTAGGTCTCCTCGGTTGCTGTGTAGTCTTGGGATTACTGTTGGTAGTTGTATATCGCAGTTTTTTAATTGCTAAGCGATCTGTAGATCCCTTTGGTATGTTAATTGCGACGGGCATTGGCTCTATGCTGCTCTTTGAAGTGTTAGTCAATGTGGGAATGACAACCGGCATTATGCCTGTAACAGGGATTCCTTTGCCGTTTATCAGTTATGGGGTCAGCGCTTTGACTACGAATTTATTGAGTATAGGCTTATTGTTAAATATAGTAATGCGCCAGAAAAAGCGCATGTTTTAATTGTTAGAAATGAGGCTTGTGCCTCGTGTGAGGTTGTATGATTCACTTAGATCCATCATGGTTACAACATGTGGAAAAACCGGCTCGTTATACGGGTGGGGAATGGAATAGCATTGTGAAAGACCACAGTACAGTGGATGTGACAATGGCATTAGCGTTTCCTGATGTATATGAAGTTAGTATGAGCCATTTAGGAATAAAAATTTTATATGGTTTGTTGAATGAACGAGAAGATGTGGTGGCAGAACGCGTGTTTGCACCTTGGCATGATATGGAACAGGAAATGCGAGATCGCAAGATTCCTTTGTTCTCGTTGGAAACAAAAACGCCAATTCGTGAATTCGATTTGTTAGGATTTACATTGCAATATGAGATGAGCTACACCAATATCTTAAATATGTTGGATATGGCTGATATTCCGTTCTATAGCAAAGATCGAGACATGTCTTTCCCATTGCTCTTAGCAGGAGGACCTTGTGTTTATAATATTGAACCTATAGCAGACTTTTTTGATATTGTGTCTATCGGTGAATCTGAAGAATGGCTTGTAGAATTTGTAGAACTATTCAAAGAGGAAAAAGCGAAAGGTTTCCCAGGAGGCAAGGAGGCATTCTTGCGCAAGGCAGCCTTAATCGAAGGGACTTATATACCTGCTTTGTATGAACCAGAATATACAGAGGAAGGTCATTTTAAAGGGTTGCAAATATTGGCAGAAGAAGCGCCACCGGTAGTGAAAAAACGCATCGTAGAAGATGTGGAACATTCCTATTATCCGACAGCACCTATCGTGCCGTATTTAGATGTCGTCCATGATCGGGCGGTGCTAGAATTATTCCGTGGTTGTTTGCGTGGTTGTCGTTTCTGCCAAGCTGGTATGTTATATCGGCCTGTTCGTGAAAGAACGCCAGAACGGTTATTACAAATGGCGAAAGATATTATCGCCAATACGGGGTATAACGAAATTTCTTTAATGTCTCTTAGCTCTGCAGACTATTCTAAATTACCAGAGTTAGTAGATGTGTTAATGGAAGAGTTTAAAGACAAACAAGTGAGCG
>CAUSMY010000029.1:0-12630 GCA_963533015.1 uncultured Veillonella sp. | reverse complement strand
TAAGTATTTTATTCTAGCATATATAAGGAAAGAAAAAACCTTGTATATAGGCGTTTAAATACCCTGTAGAATCGTCTACACGGCTTTTCTGCATGCGTGTACTACTCATTAGATATAATTCCTAATAGCACTACTGTAAACGTCATTAGAATAATCTTGCTGCTTAAAATATCGCATTTTATAATAAGTAGTATTTCTACAGTTTTATTTAATGTGTTTTTATTTCTTATTTTTTATTTTTCTGTTTTTTAAATTTGGATGTTGGATTTTTGGAATTTGGAGACCGTTATGAAAGATCTTGATTATGAATACTTAAAAATGTATCACCAGTATACTACAGATGAAAACTTAGTACCGATTCACCCACGTATTCCCGCTTCACTAAAGGATGACTTTTTAAAGATTCTCCCTCGTGGAAAATCTATGAGTGTTGTTATTTGCGATATTTTAATCTCCTATGTGTTAGAAAAACAAAGAGAGGAAGCTCAAAATCATATCCACACAAGTCGACAAAATGGTGACAATACACAAAATAATCAAAACACGTATATCACAAATAATTACTACGGTGATTCGGAGCAAGGAAAAGACACAATTGAATAAACCAAAAAATGCACCTTTAGGATATTTCCTTTTGGTGCATTTCTTTTGCTTTATTTTCTTTAGTATACTAAAGAGTTTATTCTTTGGCATAATCTGTTTTATATTTTTATAATGTAACCAAACTGAAATTGGAATATTATTTTTGCGTTTGTTGTATTGCAGCTTTGGAGTATAACTACTCACTTCTTCTAAATACATACCCCCAAAGTGCTTCATTGTATTTTACAGTGCTACTCTTTTCTGGTTGATAATCAAAGAACTCTTGAACTAAATCAATTGGTAATCTAATGTTATATCTTACCTTTTCTTTGGATACTTCCCACTCAAGCATAGCCTTAAATTCGCAATCTACAGTGTTATCGTCACCCTCTAGGTATTCACACATAGCAATAATAACTGCACGTGTTCCTGAAAGACTTCCACTTACTTTTTCTACCATATCTTTTAACTTTTTTGGTACTGTTAGTAAGCACATCTTTCTTTTTGGCTTGCAAGTTTTTATATCTAACGCCCGTTCTTCGCCTTTTGTCACTTTTATAATTCTCCCTTACTTACCAAGTACTCATACATAGCAATCATATAAGTTAATCTTTTATTCATCGGTACATCTAAATTTTCAAATCTTTCCAATAGTTCGATTGGAATATATGCGGGGATTCTTTTGCCACATTTATTTTCTTTATATAAAACATATGGCTTTAACTCATCATCGCCAATAGGCTCTTTAAATCCATGCTTTTCAATCTTTTCAATATACTTTAGCATTGAAGCAACAATAATTACGGGCTTTTTTATGCCTTTTTCAGTTAGTCTAACAAACGCTTCATAAATGTCAGCATGATATACAAAGCCCCGTTGCTTACGATTAAACCCTGGTGTGCTTCTATATAGATGGTATGCTTCCAACTCTAAATTCTCCATCAATTCACTCATTATACTTCCTCCCATCTTAACACAATTCTAACAGTTCTTTAAACAATTTAGCAAGCACTTATTCATAACCGTCAATCAGTTCACCTAGGCACAATAACATTCCAACATATTATTCTTGATCTACATTGAACTTCATAGCTTTCGCTAAAACGTCATACTGTAGATAACTAAATCAATTAGTTATCGGTAAAAATGTATTATCGGTTATTGTCCATAAGTTCGATATTCTCAAGGCTAGAAACAGTAATACTATGGCTTTTGTATGTATCACAATGGTATTAAATACGTTATATTTTCGTCATCGTTTACACCGCTAGAGGTCAATAAAAGATACTATATCAATATCAGCAATAGTTATATCATACAGAAAACTAAACCATTAGAGTTAAAAACAGTAGGTAATTAAACCCACTGTTTTTTCTTGCGTATAAATGAAAAAAAGGCTATCTACTGCTGTTATAACAATAGATAGCCTTATACTATTTCATCCATAGATTAGTAACCTCTAATTAAGTCGCTCAAGTCTTTTTGGAACTGATCTACTAATGCCTGTATTTTTTTGTTTTTTAGGACTTCTCCTAACTCTGTAGAAGTCACATCTCTAAAGTTAGATGTCGTAAGATAGTTACTAAAAACATCAATCTCATCATCATCAATATTAAGCAACTTGAAAGGGTTTAAATACCCCTCTTCTACTCCTAAAACTTCCTCAAGCGCTTTAAATTCGTCCTCAGATAAAATAATATCTCTAGTCACATATTTCGATAAATCAGATTGGCTAATTTTAGCTTGATATGAAATATCCTCATATCTTAAGTTTCTTTTTTCTTTTGCACGAATAAATCTGTCACGAGCGATAACGCCAAATTTAGAATTTAAAACTGCGTCTTTCAGTGAACCTTTTGTCCATCTCACTCTCGTTCCGTGCTTGCTCATTTCCATATTTTCACCTCGTTTCAGATAATATAGTTCATATTTTAACATGATATTTTTAAAAGTAATTTAACCATATGAAAGAGTGTGTATCATATATATAGCAATATAACAACCATGTGTATGTCATTTATACACACGATTGTTATACAGCATTAATATTTAAGCATTTTTACAATAAATATAAGAATTAATTATATTTATTGTCACTTGACTAAATTAATCTTTAAAATATGGTTTGAAACCGCTACCTTGGTGTTTTAGTTTTTGTTGTTTTTGTCCATCACGGGAACGACGTTCTCCACTATTGGAACGTTGACTGCGATCGCGATTAGAGCGTCTTCTGTCTCCGTCACGGCGATCATCACGACGGCGACCATCTCTACGACGATCATCACGGCGACGGCCATCACGACGTCCACTATCACGGCGACGACGTACACGAAGTGGCGCTTCTTCTGTAATGCTAACAGGTGTTGTATCTGGCTCTTTTGTCAACAATTTCAAAGCAGCTGCTAACAAAGTAACAGAATCGATATCATTCAACAATTCTTCTGCACTAGAACGATAGCTTGCTAATTCTTCACGATTATCTGCTAAAGCAATCAATTTCTCTACTGCAATTTTTTGTTGACCTTCTAATACTTCTCCTAAGGATGGAGCTTTACGACGAGCAATTTTACGTTTTGTCAAACGTTCAATAGCATGTAAATGTTCAATTTCACGTGGGATAACAAATGTCATCGCTACGCCTGCTTTACCAGCACGGCCTGTACGACCTACACGGTGTACATAGCTTTCAGGATCTTGTGGCAAATCATAGTTATATACATGAGTAACACCACTGATATCTAGTCCACGAGCTGCTACATCTGTGGCTACTAAAATGTCAATTGTACCTTCACGGAATTGACGGATCACAGAATCACGTTTTTGTTGAGACAAGTCACCATGAATGCCTTCTGCCATGTAACCACGTTTTTTCAACGCTTCTGTTACTTCATCCACACGGCGTTTTGTACGACCGAACACAATCGCTAATTCAGGAGCTTGAATGTCTAACAAACGGCACAATACATCAAATTTTTGACGATCTTGTACTTCGATATAGTATTGCTCGATTAAATCCATCGTTACTTGTGTTGGTTTCATGCGGATTAATGTTGGCTCTGTTAAGTATGTTTCCGCTAATTCTTGAATCGCTTTTGGCATAGTAGCAGAGAACAATAATGTTTGACGCTCTTCTGGTACAGCTATCAAAATTTTATTAATATCCTCTACGAAGCCCATGTTTAACATTTCATCCGCTTCATCCAAGATGACAACTTTTACATGGTCGAAAGAAATAGATTTTCGTTCCATATGGTCCATCAAACGGCCAGGTGTGGCCACAATCACTTGTGGATGTTTTTTCAACATACGGAATTGACGTCCAATATCTTGACCACCATAAATTGGCAAGGCTTGGATGTTAGTATGTTGCGCCATTTTATTTAACTCTTCCGCCACTTGGATAGCTAATTCACGTGTGGGTGAAAGAATCAATACTTGTGGATCTTGGATTGTTGGGTCCACTTGCTCTAATGCTGGGATACCGAAGGCAGCTGTTTTACCAGTACCAGTTTGCGCTTGGCCAATCATATCTTGACCAGACTTCGCTACTGGAATGGCTTCACGTTGAATTGGTGTTGGCTCTTCAAATCCCATGTCGTTTAAAGCTCGTAAAATGGGCTCGCTAATGTGTAAATCTTCAAATTTAATTTGCATATATAAAAGGGTCCTACTTTAAAATCTTTCTTTATGTATCATGCGAATTAGTACATTATATCATACATAGCATACTCTTGTATATGAAAGTATGATAAGACACTATTTGTTTCAATATATTATTACAAAACGTACATTTGATGTTCGAGATACTCTTCATTGAGTTAACCTTTAACTCTTCCCCCTATTGTCCTACCTATTATTTCATGGTATACTTTAACGGTATACAAGCGCCTATAGCTCAGGGGATAGAGCGCCGGTCTCCGGAACCGGGTGCGCAGGTTCGATTCCTGCTAGGCGCACCATTGATATAACTGGATTCTCACCGTTGTTGAGAATCCAGTTTTTGCATTTGAGCCCAATTTTGAGCCCAATTGCAATTTTTTCTTGCCAAACTCATATAAAAGGAGTATACTAAACGCAATTATTGAAAGAAAGGAGTCACTACAATGATGAACGATAACAGCTTAGCTACAACAAAAGCAAATACGTTTTTTTGGTTCTTTATCCAAACTACGGGTAAAGGACTATTTGAGCTACGCTAATTTAGGTATCATCACTGAGTGGCTTTAAATAGTGGTAAGGGCTACCCGTACTAGGTATAGGCGGGTAGCCCTTTTTGTTATATCTTCCTATACCACCACTCAAGATTACCTATGCAATACATGAATGAATTATTTTAGGAGGACATTATGATTATTCGATTACACACTACAGCAACTGAAGCACAAATTGCAGAACTACGTCAACTACTAGAAGCCACTGGAGTTACATTACATCCTGTCCATGGAGAACAACAAGATATCATCGGTTTAATAGGTGATACATCCCGTGTCGATTTACGCACTATTGAATCTCTTCCATACGTAGAAAAAGTAATGCGTATTCAAGAGCCTTTCAAAAAAGCAAATCGCAAATTCCACCCACAAGATACGGTGGTTACCGTAGGAAATGCAAAAATCGGTGGCGGTCACTTCGCTATCATCGCTGGTCCTTGTTCCGTAGAAACACCTGAACAAGTCATCGAGGTTGCTAAAGCTGTCAAAGCTGCTGGCGCTACGATTCTTCGTGGTGGCGCTTTCAAACCTCGTACTTCTCCATATTCCTTCCAAGGTATGGGACCAAGTGGTTTAGCCTTATTAGAAGCTGCTAAAAAAGAAACTGGCCTACCTATCGTATCTGAAGTTATGGATATCTCCCAATTGGAATACTTCGACAATATAGATATGCTACAAATCGGCGCTCGTAATATGCAAAACTTCAACCTGTTAAAAGAAGTTGGTAAATTGCGCAAACCAATCTTATTAAAACGTGGCCTATGTGCAACATACGAAGAATGGTTGATGGCTGCAGAATACATCATGAGCGAAGGAAATGAACAAATCGTTCTTTGCGAGCGCGGTATTCGCACCTTTGAAACACGCACTCGTAACACATTGGATGTAACTGCTATTCCAATGATGCACGAGTTATCCCACTTGCCAATCATTATGGATCCAAGTCATGCAGCTGGCATGAGCCGTATGGTTCCATCCCTGTCCTTAGCCTCTGTTGGTGGCGGCGCTGATGGTTTAATGATTGAAGTCCACAACAATCCAGAAAAAGCATTATGCGATGGTCCGCAATCCTTACGCCCAGAGCAATTCGCTACTTTGGCAAACCAAGTGTTCACCCTTCGTGACGCATTAGGTCATAAATAGGTCACACCTATGGATACAATTCATATTCAAGCCTCCACTGCTTACGATGTCATTATCGAACGGAATAACTTGTCTCGTATAGCTGAGTACTTGCAACCTATCAAACCCGCTTGTTCCGTCATGATTGTCACCGATGACAATGTGGGCCCCCTCTATGCATCCATCGTTTCAAATTCCTTGCAACAGGCAGGTTACACCGTTCATACCTACACATTCCCCCATGGTGAAAGTGAAAAAAACGGCCATCGCCTCATGGATCTAGTAGAGGTATTAGGAAAAGCAAAATTAACTCGGAAAGACCTCATTATTGCGTTAGGTGGTGGCGTCGTCGGCGACCTTGCTGGGTTCGCTGCTGCCACCTACTTACGAGGTATCGATTATGTACAAGTACCTACGTCACTATTGGCTGCTGTCGATTCCTCTGTAGGTGGTAAAACAGCTGTTAACCTAGAGTGTGGTAAGAATTTATGGGGTGCTTTTAAACAACCTATCCTCGTTCTCTGTGATCCCGAAACACTTTCTACCTTACCTAAAAAGGAATGGATTAATGGATGTGGGGAAATCATCAAATATGGTTTCTTAGATCATCCAGAGTTACTAGATCAACTTCGAGAACGACCACTCTTGCAACATCCGGAAGATGTAGATAGCATCATTGCTCAATGTGTACGCATCAAAGCCTATGTGGTGGAAGTAGATGAAAAGGAAAGCGGCCTCCGTGCTACCTTGAACTTAGGTCACACATTTGGACATGGTATCGAGCACGGTAGTGCTTTCACCATCCCCCATGGTAATGCCGTCGCTTTAGGATTACTTATCATGGCAAAAGGCGCTGTAGCCCACGAAGAGCTAGATCCTACCATAATTCCTATAATTGAAAACTTACTACTATGTCATCAATTACCAACCACAACGACAATTTCAAAAGATATAATTTTAGAAGAAGCCAGTCATGACAAAAAAGCATCTGGTTCTTCTATTACCATCGTGGTTCCTACAGGGTATGGTACATCGGCATTAAAACAAGTGACCTTCCAAGAACTTGCTACCTACTGCCATATGTAAGTATAGTACTCAATGTTTTATAATTAGAATACATAACTAAACTAATTATGATATCCCCCCATTCCAGAGTTACTATTTATTATATATCAAACAAATTATACTTACCTTTTATCGTTATCTTGTAACCATCATCCTATGGTGATAGCACAACCATAACAGAAAGGATTCCTATGCAACATGTTTCTAATGTGCTCTTATGCGGCACAATTCCTTCCATACCAGCTAAGGCTCACGCCCATCGGGCACTCATCGCAGCAGCCTTTGCCACGAGCCCTAGCACTATTTTAATTTCCCACTCTTCCAAGGACATTGATGCTACCATGGATTCTCTACGCTCCCTCGGTGCAACGATTACCTATGAAAATGGTGTAGCTCATGTCACTCCTGGCTCTGCTCCTACTATAGGGCAAGTATTACCCCACGAATCAGGCACAACATTGCGATTACTCTTACCTGTGTCCGCTTCTATTTGCAACACTGTGAAAGTCGATGCCAAAGGGCGTCTACCAGAACGTCCACTAGAACCGTTACTCAGTGAAATGAAAGACCATGGCGTATCCTTTTCGCAAGAGGCCCCACCTTTCACTATGACAGGACGATTACAAGGTGGCATCTTCTCCATGACGGGGTCAGTAAGTTCTCAATTCTTCTCCGGTCTTCTTCTGGCAGCACCACAACTGGGACACACCACCGTGAATTGCACGAGTTCCTTACAATCGAAAGACTATGTAACATTAACGATAGAAACGATGAAAGACTTTGGTGTACATGTTACAGAAACATTAACTAAAGACGGTCATCCAGGGTTCACTATCGAAGAGAACCAACACTTTCACGGTAATGAGCACTACCCCATTGAGGGAGATTGGTCGAATGGCGCCATTTGGTTAGTGGCGGCTGCTATGACAGGTCAATCTATCTCTGTCACTGGTTTACGTCCTGATTCTGTACAAGCAGATAAACGGATTCTTTCCGTCCTGGAAAGTGCTGGTGTTACTTGTACTTGGAATAGCACTACTATAACAGTCAGTGGCAAAGCGCATGAGCCAATCCATGTAAATTTAGAACAAATGCCAGATTTATTACCTATCCTATCTAGCTTAGCTTGCTCCATAGAAGGCGAATCTTCTTTCATCAATGGGGCTCGACTTCGATTAAAAGAATCCGATCGTTTAGAAGCGGTAGAACAATTAGTCCGTGATTCTGGTGGCACCGTTCGTATCGAAGGTGACAACCTCTATATTCGTGGAACGGGTACTCTTACTGGCGGCACAGTGGACTGTGTGAATGACCATCGCCTCGTCATGGCGGGTGCATTGAATGCACTCATCGCTACATCCCCTATGATTCTAAAGGACAGCGAAGCCATCAGTAAATCGTATCCTCATTTCTTTACAGATTGGAAACGATTAGGTGGCGAAACGCATAGCATATAAACGTATTTAACAAGTAAGGAGTAATTATGGCATCCTATTTCGGTCGTACTGTGAAAGTTTCCACCTTCGGAGCTTCTCACGGTCAAGCTATTGGCGGAGTTGTAGATGGACTTCCTTGTGGGATTCCAGTTAATCTCGAAACCTTGCACGCCTTCCTGAAACGACGGGCTCCCGGTCAACATCAATTGCAAACACAACGAAAAGAAGCAGATATCCCTGAGTTTCAAGCAGGTATCGTACAAGGTAGACTGAGCGGATCTCCTTTAGCTTTCATCATTCAAAATACATCACAACAAAGTAGTGATTACGATAATTTGCGAGATGTGCCACGCCCATCCCATGCAGATTACACAGCACGCATGCGCTATGGCGAGTATGTGGATATGCGTGGAGGTGGCCATTTTTCTGCTCGCATTACAGCTCCTGTGTGCGTAGCTGGTGGCATTGCTATACAACTATTAGAATCCATTGGCATTCACGTACGAGCGCACTTAGCACAAGTGGGTACTGTCCAAGATGTACCTATTGATTATGCCAATCCGCCTATGGACAAACTTGCTAGTATCAGTACAGAAGCCATTCCTATGTTAGATCGTGTACAACGCCATGCTGCAGAACAACTCGTACTAGAACTAAAAACATCTGGCGATTCCACTGGTGGTATCGTAGAAGTATTCTCCACTGGTTTACCTGTTGGCATGGGGAATCCCAATTATGATGGCATTGAAAACCGCTTAGGAGCCACACTCTTTGGTATGCCTGCGGTAAAAGGCATCTCCTTCGGGTCTGGTTTCCCTGGTTGTACCTCTCGTGGCAGTAAGCAAAATGATCCGTTTATCATCACTGATGAAGGGATTCGTACAGAGAAAAATAACAGCGGTGGTATCCAAGGTGGTATCACTAATGGTATGCCTCTCGTCATGCAGGTTGGTATCAAACCTACGCCATCCATTTACCATGAGCAATCTTCCGTCTCACTAAGTACGCATAGCCCTGAAGTATTGCAGATTAAAGGCCGTCATGATCCTTGTGTAGCGCTACGTGCTGTTCCTGTGGTAGAAGCCTTAACGGCTCTTGTGCTCTTAGATTTTATAATGGAGCATGATCCACATGCATTCCGTCATTTCAGTCATCGTACATTGGAGGTGTAAATGTTTGGATTATTAGGTCGCACCCTTGGCCATACCTACTCCCCCATGATTCATAAAGCCTTAGGAAATACATCTTATGACATATTTGAAATGGAACCAGACCAACTACAAGATTTTTTTAATCGTTCTAACTTGCAAGGCTTAAATATTACCATTCCCTATAAAATCAATGCCATGCAAGCTTGTCAAAGTGTTAGTGATATAGCAGAGTCCATTGGTTGTGTAAATACTATGGTAAAACAAAAAGACGGTTCCTGGTATGGAACTAACACGGATTATGATGGATTCTTGGCTACGCTATCCTGGTCTAATATTGTTGTCAAAGAAAAACATTGTCTCATCCTAGGTGATGGAGCTTCTTCAAACACAGTTCATGTTGCCTTAGAGCGTCTAGGCACAGCATCCATTACCCATATCAGCCGTCATCGGTTTCCTAAATATGAACACATCGCACAGTTTTACGAACGAGCACAAATTATCATCAACTGTACACCAGTAGGCATGTATCCCCAATGTCCGAATCAAAGTATTCAGTTAGCCCCATTCACACGATTGGAAGGGGTGATAGACTTAGTTTACAATCCACATCGTACAGGGATTTTATTAGAAGCAGAAACATTGGGTATCCCCCATGTGAATGGCCTCATCTTCTTATTAGCCCAAGCCATTGCAGCTAGCGCTCTATTTTTAGGTCGTACCTATGATGAAAGTATCCTTGTAGATCTATACAAACAGTTTCGACAGACTCAAGAAAACATCGTCTTAATCGGCATGCCTGGATCTGGTAAGAGTACCATTGGCGAAGCTTTAGCAAATCTAACAGGGCGACCACTAGTAGATATAGACAATCGTATTACAAAGGAAGTCGGTTCCATAAGTGATTATATTTTGACGCATGGTGAACCTGCATTCCGCACTATAGAAGCAAAGATTATTGCCGATGTAGGCAAACAAACAGGTCTCATCATCTCTACAGGTGGCGGTGCTGTTACCATACCAGAAAACTTTGCTCCTCTAAGACAAAATGGACGTATCTACGAAATCTATCGTCCCTTAGAAGAACTGGATACAACAGGTCGCGTTCTCTCCTCTGGTGGCATCGAACGATTACAACAATTGTACAATGAGCGAGCATCACTGTATGCAACATTCCGACAAGTACAAGTTGTAAATAATGGAACCCCAGAAACGGTGGCGCAATGCATCCTAGATGACTTACATAGCAATCTAGTATAACCTGCTATTAAGATATATACTGTATCAGTCTTTCTTTTCTTATATCTACTCATCACTATTGGTATTCAAAGTTGAATGAAATCTATTTTTAAGCATACGCTAAGATATTAATACACGTAATCGGCTTTCAAAGGTGTTTCTTAGAAATACATGAAAGCCTTTTTACTCTCTAACCATAGTAATTCACTAGTATTAATTGACATTCTATAGAAAATAGTTTACTATTATCAAATATAAAAGTTTATATTGTATTAAGGAGGTTTTACTATGACGGACTCGCAACAAGAGTTAAAGCGTGGTCTTAAAAATCGCCACGTTCAATTATTAGCCATTGGTGGTGCCATCGGTACCGGTTTATTCCTTGGCTCTGGGCGATCTATTAGTTTAGCGGGCCCTTCCATCCTCCTCACGTATATGATTACAGGCATTATTTGCTTCTTCATCATGCGTGCATTGGGCGAGTTATTGCTTTCCAACTTAAATCACCATTCTTTCATCGACTTTGTAGAAGAATATTTAGGTGATCGAGCTGCCTTTATTACTGGTTGGACCTATTGGTTCTGTTGGCTTTCACTGGCCATGGCGGATTTAACAGCCGTCGGCTTGTACATGCAATACTGGATACCTTGGATGCCACAGTGGATACCGGCTCTTGTTGTGCTAGCAGTATTACTAGTTATGAATTTAACTGCCGTGAAGCACTTCGGTGAAATGGAGTTCTGGTTTGCTTTAATTAAAGTGATTGCCATTGTATCGCTCATCATTATTGGTCTTATCATGATCCTCACAGGATTCACTACCCATGCAGGAGCAGCTGCCTTTGATAACCTTTGGAATTACGGTGGTTGGTTCCCAAATGGGACGATGGGCTTCATCTTATCTTTCCAAATGGTAGTATTTGCTTTCACAGGCATTGAATTGGTGGGCCTCACTGCTGGAGAAACGGAGAATCCAGAAAAAGTTATCCCTATGGCGATTAATAACATTCCATTGCGCATTATTTTATTCTATATTGGTTCTCTTGCAATTATTATGAGTATCTATCCATGGATTGCAGTAGACCCAAACTCTAGCCCCTTCGTGGCTGTATTTAATGCGGTGGGAATCCTTGCTGCGGCTAGCATCGTGAACTTTGTAGTCCTCACATCAGCAGCCTCTGCTACCAACTCTGGTATTTTTTCCACTAGCCGTATGATCTACGCATTATCCAAACGTGGCCATGCCCCTAGTCGAATGCGCCGATTGACAAATCATTCCGTGCCGTATCAGGCAACACTATTCTCTGCTGCAGCCTTATTATTTACTGTAGTTTTGAACTATGTTATGCCTGAAACCGTATTCATTATGATTACGTCCATCTCTACATTCTGTTTTATTTATATTTGGGCCATCATCGTTGTATGCCACCTCAAATATCGTAAAACAAATCCAGAATTGGCAAAACACTCCACCTTTAAAATGCCACTGTATCCATTCATGAATTACTTGATCCTAGCATTCTTTGTATTCATCTTGGTGGTACTAGCATTACAAAGCGATACACGTATTGCCCTCATGTTTACACCGTTCTGGTTCCTCTTACTATGGGCCTTCTACTCCATGTTGGCACCTAGCGAAGACGATGAAAGAGATCCTAACTAACACCAAACATAAAAGAAGATCACGATATACTCCAAATACAATGACTTACCATTTGTGAGGAGAATCCCGTGATCTTTTTGATTGTACTATGCCTTGGCAAATTCATTTATGTGTATACTATGACGATATCATGTGTCGTGCATAGCGAAAGAAAGTCATAAGTAA
>CAUSMY010000028.1:0-12719 GCA_963533015.1 uncultured Veillonella sp. | reverse complement strand
AGTATACAATAGTGCTCTTCATTTGTAAAATTACAGCTACTTATTATCCTATGACTATTCATTATATATACTGAATCATTTGTATGCTCCCTACTCTAATAACTCTATATCGTTATATGCCCATTATTTTTATAATGCTATATTTCATGTATATTAATATAAGAATAATAGAAGACGAAATTGAAAATTTATAGTACAATAATAAAGTAAAGGTTAACAATAAGAAGTTCTATTGTACGATGATGTGCGCCCATGAATAGAAATGAACTAACATGACATCTGACTACGTATGTTTAGGAGGATACCATGGATACATCTTACTATTATAATTTTATCATCTTAGTACAAACGGGGAATATGACGCAAGCAGCAGAGATACTGCACATTACTCAACCAGCTTTAAGTAAGCAACTCAAGTACTTAGAAGCAGAGTTGGGTACGCCCCTCTTAGTGATCAAGCGTGGCCAACGTGGAGCTAGCTTTCACCTGACAGAAGCAGGCCGTATTTTCTATGAGAAAGCACAGCAATTATGTTCTATTGAAGAGTCTACCTATGCTGATGTAAAACGCCTTAGCTCTGAAGTAGAAGGCACATTGCGTATTGCTTCGTCCGCATCTCGGTCCACGGCATTGATACAACAATATTTACACTTTTTCTCTCGTCAGTATCCCGTAGTTCGTTATGAGATTTACGAAGGATTAATGACAGATGTAACAGAATCTTTATTAAATGGTAGTGCTGAAATTGGTCTTTGCAATGAGCAAATGGTAGATTCCAATAAATTTGATATTTTATATACGGAAGCCGAAGATTTATATGCTCTATTCCGCAAAGATTTATTTTGGACAGATCGAGACTTAGAAAGCATTTCTTGGAAAGATATTTCTAAATGTCCGCTCAGCTTATCTGGTGGATCCGTGCGCATGCTCCTGCAAGCACACCACAATGACTTCTCCGCATTAAATGTCATTTCTGTAACCACTACTAAAAGCTCTGCTATCGAATGGGCTCAGTCTGGTAGGACCATTGCTATCATTCCTATGGATGGGCAAGAAACTGTATCACATCCCGACATGACTCGCATTAAACTATCAGATCTAACAACTACATTCTATAAAGCTTTCATCACTATTAAAGGGCAACCTTTATCTATGGTGGCACAACAATTTTTAGAATTCTATAAAGCTCATGCTGGTTCTTAATCATCAAGAACCTATGCAAACTAACAAAGGCTAGTTGATTTCATTCAACTAGCCTTTTCGTATATAGTTATGGACTATAATTCATCTGTTTCTTGTAGTAACCCTCTTTGTTTCTTATTCAAGTACAAGAAATATAAAGGTAAAATAATGACGCATCCACCAAGTCCCCAAATCAATTGTTCTGTTTTTGCTTGTGCCAACATCCAAATCGATGTGATGATCGCAATCACAGGGATAATGATGCCACCAGGTATTTTATAAGGACGTTCTTTGTGAGCCCATTTTTTACGGAAAATAATAACAGAGATACAAGTTGGTAAATATTGTGTGAATCGAGAGACCGCACTAATCGCCGCCAACTGTACGAAGCTACCACTCCATGCTAATAATAGGCTGAATATTCCTGTAACAATACAAGCCACCACCGGTGTATCCCAGCTTGTACGTTTTGCTAGAATACTCGGCAACATACCATCTTCTGCCAAAGAAGTAGCAATGCGTGGTCCCAAGAAGGATTGCGCAATATTAATACCGCCCATAGACAACAATGTACCAGCTAATACGAAATACATCCCCCAAGGCCCCATAATTTGACCAAATGCAGTTTGTAATGGTGCTTTGTCATTAGCCAAAGCATCTCCCATGATGCCAATACACACTGCTAACACAAGCATATACAATACAGATACAATGATCATCACCGTAATAATAGCACGAGGAAGATTCTTCTTCGGATTTTCCATATCTTCTGCTGCTACAGCAATAGCTTCAAAACCAGTGTAGGCAAAGAATAACAAAATAGCGGCCGCCGCGAAAGATCCAGATACTCCACCATCTGAAAGTTCTACAAAATCTGGTACAAATGGAGTAAAGTTACTGCCATTGATAGCAAATAAACCAATCACAATAAATGCAAATAAAGGAACAAGCTTAGATACAGTAATCAAATTATTTAATATCTTTGTCATATTGACGCCAATAATATTAATAATCGTCAACAGAACGATAATAATAGTAGCGATGACATCTTTCATAAAATCTCCAGATAGTGCTGGAATTGCAGCGCCTAAAGCGGTAGCAAATCCCACAGCCATAACAGCCCAAGCAATAAGGACAACAATCCATTTCAAAACGCCTACTTCAAAGCCCCAAAAATCGCCTAATGCATGCTTCGCATATAAGTACGGTCCACCATTACGTGTAAAAAAACCTGCTACTTCTGCAAAGCACAGAGCAATGCAAATTGCTAAAAATGCATCAAATAGTAACACACCCAAACTAGCTGGGCCAATCAATGCATATGCTTTATTAGGTAGCAAGAAAATGCCCGTTCCCACAATGGCATTAATCCCTAATAAGACAATACTCCAAAATCCAAATTTACTCGTTTTTTGTTCCATACTACACCTCTTTCTGAGCCGCCAACACAAAATCTTCAAAGATTACCTTATTTAAATCTGTATGACGCATCATTTCTGGATGGAATTGGTAGGTCCGTAAATATGGATACTCTGTGCCTTCCATCGCTTCAACAACAGAATCTTTCGCACGGCCTACTACACGCAATCCTTCGCCTACTTCTTTTACAATTTGATGATGATGGGAGTTCACCATCACTTCTTCACCTAGCAGTGTATACAGTTCAGAATCTTTTTCGATGACCATAGAATGAGTCGGTAGCTCTGCTCTTTGACTTTGGGAATGTTTAATTGCGGCAAAGGCTGGTAAGTCCTGATATAAAGACCCTTTATGAGCTACATTTACAATCTGATGTCCACGGCAGATACCCATAATAGGAATATTCTGCTCTTTTGCAAAGGCTAATAACCGCATATCAAAGATATCCCGTTCTGGCCAAATCTCACCCAAGCCACGTTCTGGTTCTTCTCCATAGAATTGAGGTGCAATGTCGTGACCTCCAGAAAGGATAAGCCCATCTAAGCGTTCTACCAATACTTTCAATGTAGCTTCATCTTCTTGAAAAGGAATAATCACAGGAATCCCACCTGCTTCTAGTACAGACTGTACATAGTCATCATTCACATAGGATCGTTTATATCCAGGAAATGGTCCTCCTTGATCGATCATATGAGAACCTGAGATACCAATTAATGGTTGTTTCATACACATCACTCTCCTTACTACTTTTGTATGAGTCTATACCTATGATAAAGGATATGCATAGATAATACAACTATATTCCGTATTCTATCTATAGTTATCTTGTATATCTATTTATATAATCAGATTAGAACATATAAGTCTAAAAACACAAAACAGAGATTAAACTATGATAGTCTAATCTCTGTTTCTACATGATTGCTACTAACCTATATTGGTTCATATCTATACAGTAAGAGATTTTTAGAATGCTGCACTCATCTGTATTCCTAGGACTCGATATGGCACTTTAAAACCGTTTGGTACTTGTAATGGTGTGGAAAGAAATATATTATAGTTAGCACTTCCATAGTGTCCTTTCATACCAATGGCTCCACCCCATAACTCTGTACCCAATATATCTTCCGTAGATTTACCGTATACTTTGCCATAATCCAAACCTACATACAGTGTATGATTCTGATTTAATGATACATCCAAGGTATTCCGTACATAAAATCCTTGTTCTGCTGATAAACTTCTATCACCAGTAAACCCACGCACTGTATACCATCCACCAATGGTAAAGAACTCACTACTGTAAAGCTTACTATTTGTATACTGTCCTTTTGCTTCCATTGTATAGGTTGCTTTCCGATTCCAAAGCGTCATTGTACGCTGATAATTCACTTTCCCCGTATATATATGATACTGTGTAGTGGCTTCTCCTAAATGATCGGTAGGACCAGGACTAGCCCACCAAGGAACACCTCTTTCATATTGCACTAACCAATCTAGGCTACTATTCTTGCTATATCGTTTTTGATGTATCCCTATGGACCAGGACGTAGTATTTCTCCGTTGCACATCAATTTCACTACCATTGATAAAAGAATGCCTTGTCTTATGTGTAAGGCCTTGCACTAATTCTGTAATCTGTTGGCTATTTCTGTGCAATACGTGTTTCCATCGTAATTCATCACTAGAAAAGTTACCGCTAGAAATAAATGGTTTAATGGCATAACCAACTCGTTGTTGATAGTTTGAATTAGAATGGCTAAGGGTAACGCTATCATATCCAATAGGTATTTGGTATGATACATAACTGGATTTGCTTATATTGGTACTATCTGAGTGTCTAGATCTAGTTAAGCTATAGTACAAGGTGTCACTACGATCTAATGGTCTACCTACCGTAATAGACACATTCCCTTGAAAGCGCCCTGTCCCTTCATTACCAAAATTATCAAATCCTGTGGTAACTTTTACTTTGGAATTATTTTCTATCTGAAATACTACAATAGATGTGCCTAACTGACTTCCTGGTTGTAACTGTACCTTAGCCTTCTGATAGGGTACTGTATTTAAATTATCTACAGTTTGTTCTATCTTCCGTATGTTTAAGATATGCCCCTTATGAAAGGCTAATGCGTTTGTATAATTACCTGCCACACCCTTAAATTGTATCTCTTCCACAGTTCCTACCAGCAAGGATAACCGAAGTGTACCACTTCCTATATTTTGAGGCTCCATATAGACCTTAGATGTGACGTACCCTCTATCTAGTAAGGCTGTGTTCAGTTCCTGCAACAAGGTATTAATTGTTTCTACCCCATACGATTGATGTTCTTTCTTAGCCACCATGGTTTGCAGAAAACTAAACTCTGGTGGAACCTGTGAAAGTTCAATATGATGAATTAAAAATTCTGGTTCATCATTCGATAGTTGATTTATCTTTTGAGGTACTATTCCCTCTGTAAGAATTGTGAAAGCTGGGAGTGTCATTTGCTCTACATGAGATATAGAACGCTCCATCTGGTCTAGCAGTTTACCTTGCTCATCTATAGTATTGGCATAAATACTATGAGAACATGCCCCTATACACAAACAGACAAGACCTGTAACTATTTTATGTGCTGTCAATCCTAGACTCCTTTACATCACAATCTGTTATATCTCTCAGAACGATCTTCTAATGACTTCTCTCGTGCCTGAATTTCTAATTTTTTCATAATTTCATACTTACGTTCATCCAAATCTTTTTCTTCAATAATAGAAATTCTAGGATAGCCTAATTCTTTATCCTTATGTATATCCTTTAGTAATTCAATAATCTTTTCTTTTTCCTCGTCTGTCATATTTTTATTTAATACCACGGTAGTATCACCATTAAATACGAATTCACTCATAAATCCAATTGAGCCGTACGTATATTGAAAACTTCTAGTAAAATACTGTGCCTTCACATAAGGGTCTATCACTCTTGAGTAATTTCCAGATTCCATGACAGCTACATATTTTCCAGTTATCGTATTTTTTTAACATTTAAGTCTGGAGGGTTGCTATCTGGTGTATACATTACTAGTGCCACTAATGACATAATGCCTATATAGGCAAGTATTAAAATAATTTCTACACCATATTTTTTAATATATCCAATCATATCTACAGCACTCCTGCAACACCTTATGATATCTACTACCATACTAATTCATCAGAACAAATATTAACTTCATCTATACTTTTGAAAATTTAAATTTCCAACAACTTGCACAGGAGGTATATACTTTCAATACAAACAGAACTGTAAAAGATATATTTCAAGATATTACGCACTGTATTAGTCAGGGAAGATAGCAATTCCTCATGTACCCAATAATAGTATCCTATAATAGTGTAAGTTATGATTAATAGGGAATTCCATTTAATCCACTCCTCTGTAAATCCGAATCGAATTAATGTACCAAAAGATACAGAGAATATTAATACTCGTAAAATATGAATCCCTATATTGGTTAACACTGTATATCTTTTATTATTGTATTTAAACCAATATATGCTTAATGGAATCAACCCAATGCAATTATGAAACAAAAATATCACATCCTCCATATCAGCCCCATAGCTATCTAGTGTATGAAATGTTGCTTTAATAATGTCATGCATTTGCATCCTCTTTCAGTAAATGACTTAACTTTTTTCTCATCTTAATGATAAAATTTTCGTCTGACTCTGCTACTATAAAACATACTATATGAAGAGGTATAATAAGCATAGCTGTTGCCCAAATAGTTGGAATATTCATTGCTCTGAACCGTTTTAAGGTAAATAAAAACAACATATAATGAGAGCCACATAAGATGATAGCTATAATTAAAGCAAGAACATCAACTTCCGCTCCATTTTTTTCTAAAATAAGTCCAGAAATCCCTAGTGACCATGACCACAACATTATCCAGCCAAAACTTTTATTATAACCCTTTACTGAAAGTGGTTTATATGGGTTAAAATTATCTTTTATTCTCTGCATGATCATCTATTATATTCCTCCTTTAATTCACTTAATTCATCTTCTAATAACTCTTTCCCCTTTTTTTCACCATAGAATTTATCTTTTATTGCTGTAGAGTTTAAGTTTATATACCCCTCTCCTCCAGATCCTACATATATACCTCCACCTATACTAACTACCGTATCATTAAGCCCAGTATATAATGAGGCACCGCTTACCTTATTAAATGGTCTTAATAGATTTATATTAACGGTCGTTTCATTATCCTTAATATTACTTGCATTTGCCTCATTAACAATATTTGCTCCCACAGAATAATTCTTAGTTAGCCCTGCAGTAGCTCCTATACTAGAAACAAATGCTAACCCTCTTCTGTTTGTATCATAATCAAGATGTGATGAAGCACCTATATTTCCTTCCACAGGCCCTACTCTTCTATTTATTCCAAATCCTACACCAATACCTCCATTTACAGAGAAGATATTCCGATTAGGTAATCTATCTACATATTTTTCTAAAATTCGAATCATCTCTCCTGTCAAACCATTCTCATAATCATAACGATAGTTTAACCCTAATATACGGGCTGATTCTTCTAATTCATTAATCATTTGAGGTTCAGCTGCATCTGATAAGTATTTATTCTTATTACTTATAGCGATAGCAGATTCAAGTACTTTGATAATACCATCTTTATGGTTTCTTCTATTATTATCTACAAGATATCTATAAATTGCATCTTCATAGTAACTTTGCTGATAATTTGATAAGCCATTCCACTTAACCCCATAATGACTGATGCTTCCACCTAGCTCTCCCGTTCCTCCAGCAAGCTTATCTGTTGCATATCCCAAGGCATAGGCTAGCCATTGTGCCCGTGCCGGATCCTGATTTGATGCCTCTAATATAGCTGGTGCTAGGAGTTCAGATAGTCCACCAGCTGCAGTACCTACATTGGTATTTCCATTCACCATATTAGCACTTATATTGCCTACTATTGCATGTAATGCCACTTTTTCTGATGATCCTTCCTTCCAACCTGCCATATCAGAAATATGATGAATAGCTTCATTAGCATACTGATTAAATAACTTGGTTAGTTCTTGTCGTTCTTGTATGTCTTGTTTATTGAAAATAGTATCTAATGCTTGAAGGCTATGATTAATGTCTCTATTCATTTGACTTACATCCACCTTAGGATTCTCTACATCAATCGTTCCAGGTGCAATAGCAGATCTAGTCACACTGTGTACTTCTTTTCTTTCACCAGGCAACATATTAGGTAATAAGCCTACTTGATTATGCAAGCTATTGACATACTTGAGGTGGCTTGTATAGTCCTTATCTTTATTCAACCGTTGTAAGTGTTGTATCTTAGCTGGAATGCTAAGATTTTTATCTGTGAGTATAGCATTCTTTCTATCTCTAATATGTTGCAAAGACTTCCTGTATTGTACGTCAGATAGATACGACACCCCCTTAGACCCATAGGTATACTTCGCCCTATTTTCCATATCCTTTATAACTAACTGTTTTGTTTTCAGTGTGTTCGTATCCGTTTTACTAGATAACAGAGCCCCTTCTAATGTAGTCGTATTACCTACGGATATGTTGAATCCTGTATGTCCTGCATACATTCCAGATGGGTGAATCACAGAGGTGTATTTACTGTCTATGTCAGTCCGTTGCAAGGAACCTTGTAATGAGTTGAATGCACCTTTCTTAGATAGGCTAAGACCCATGCCACTAGACGTAGTATGGTCTGTATAGTCATGTGTGTCTTGTACAGAGTGAATCTCTAAATTTCCGCCAACATTTGCCTGAATAGACTCACCTTTGAGAACACCGTCTTTGATGTGTAAATCCTGTTTTGTATTCACTCCAAGGGTGTTCGTTGCCGTTATGTTTGAAGGATCATGGACTATATCTGTACCTGCTATATTACCTTTACTGCCACTGGCATTAACGGATATATCTGAGAATCGATGTTGTAAGAGATCGTAGGAAACACCTAGGGATGCTTGTTTCTGTTTCATACTCTGGGTCATCTTAGAAGTTGTTTCTTTGCCCTTCACATAGATACTGTTCGCAGAGTTTAATGTAATATCCTTGCCCTGTACATCGCTTCCTTCTATGTGGATATCGTCCTTCTTAGTAGCAACACGAATATGCCCATCGGACACAACAGTAGATCCTTTTGCTATCTTGCTGTCTACATGAGTAGAGGCTTCGCTGCTTTCTGTCCCTAAGGATAGATTGAGATGTAAGATCTTGGCTTGGTCTTTTAATTTAGACTTGGCAAGAGATGTCTTACCATCGTCATAAGTTTTGTAGGCTAATAGAGCTTGCAATCGTTCATCTTTTACCGTGCGTGCTCGCGAGAGTGTACCTACTGCATTGGTTGCGGTATCTACTAAGCGATTCGACAAAGAGAGCGTAAGCCCCGTTTTAGAAAATGTATGTGTTTCTCCTGTATACGATGTGGTATAGCCATTACGGATTGTCACACCAGAACCTTGGAGCTGTATATCCCCTTTAGATGTTACATCACTGGCTTCTACTTGTGCTGTGCCTGTAGCACCTAGGGCGACAGAACCAAAGCGACTACCAATGACGCTGCCTTTGGCTACACTACTCTTACCATCATAGGTATCTGTTTGTTTTTGTGTACCAATAGTAAAACTCAGACCGCCATTACCAAAGATACCAGATTTTCGTACTTCCTCACGATGGGCAGCTGTAGATTCTTCCTGTGCTGATGTAATGGTCAAATTGCCTTCACTCTTAACCGTAACATCTGCATCACCTACTATATGGCTAGCTCGGACTTCTACGTCCTGCTTACCCTCTACCTTAACAGTACCACTGGAAATCGTAGAACCTACTACCGTATCTGTACGTTTATGGTCATAGCTATCCCGTGTAGTAGATGACAATAACCCTCTATCTTTTTGATGGATTTCAGATACTGTTTCATGGCGCTCAGTACCATGTGCAATAGATACTCGACCTGCTTGTACATCTACAAGACCCGTTTTACTATGTATAGTGCTTGCTTTCATGGATACATTGTTATCCATATGTACCTTAACACCGGTCTCACTTTCAATAGTAGCTCCTAGATTCTGTTCTTCTATAGTCATCTTACGGTTGAAATAGTCACTCCCTCTAGCACCCACAGCTACATCTGACAAAGTTCTATCTGTTACATTCGTAAGGGTTAGAGAATTACCGCTAAAGTCCACAGTGTGTCCCATCATACGGGAGCCTTGTAATGTGATTTCTCCCCCTTGCACTTGCACTGTATGTCCTTGTACGTTACTTCCTAGGTACTTAGTGAACTCTAAGGTCACTCCACTACCTATATAGCGATTTTGTAAGGCACGAGCAGAGATTTGTATATCTTTCCCTACAAGACTCACCGTACTACCGCCCTGTATAGTAGCGCCTACAGAGCGTATAGTATCTCCTTGGATATGGATACCGCCGTCACTAGTGATACTAGCATTTCCATGCGCTGTATCTCGTTGACTTCCTAACGAACTGTTAGTCGTTACCCGTGTTTCATTATGGATGTCCTTTCCTTCTATGTGAACACCATCTTTACCATGTATACGACCCGAAGTATTTTCTAACATATCCGTGCGTATAGAAATTAGATTGCCATTCATAGACCCACTGAGGTTTCGGACATAATTTCCTGTAATGGACAGAGAGTCTTTTGCTTGTATACTACCCGTATTATCTAGTTTTTGGCTCGTCACATGCACATCTTTACCTAAAACGATACTACCATCTTTGCGCAAATCTCCTGGTTGTAACGTGCTGTTAGGTATCCTTACAAACAAGGACGGATCATGATCTGTATACTTAGTAAGGCTATGACCGCCTTGACGGAGTTCTTCTTTCGCTATTTCTTGATCTTCATATCCCTTGCGTAATCGATTGTACACTCGTTCTGGGTCTGCTTGTAATCTAGCGACCATATAATCACTAGATAAAAATTGCTTTTTATCTGTATATAAGGGATTTTCTTCTACTCTAGGTACCGCAAGTGGATGATTCGTTACATAGAGTTGTTTTGACGGCTCCAACACTGGTGCCACTAGTTTTGAAACGTCTGTAGGGGTAACGGCTGTTTCGACACGTTTATCTCGTATGGCATAGGCTGTTCCATCCGCCTCAAGAGTTGTATTGGTAAATGTATTCGAATGGATACTCGTAGTTCCATGACTGCCTAACACAGCAATGCGTTCACTAGATGGACTACTTTCAGCATCAAAGATTTCATGATGTTCATAGGGAATGTCTGTATGTCCATAGACCCATCTAGACCCTATATTGATACCTAGAAATCTTCTAGTCTTTTTATATTTCCAATAGTGTCTATCTCTACCTATACCATCATGGTGAATCGTCCCTTGATATCCTGTGTTGGTAATGGAATCTGCCGTAACCTGTAATCCATCCTTAGCCATAATCTGGCTATATGTATTTTGAACAGTTTGCCCCGTAATATGGATGGTACCATCGCTCAGTATTCTAGATGTGGCGGTTTCCTCTTCTATAGTTCCTGCATGAATAATTCTATGATATCGCCTATCTGCCTCATAATAGTTTTGCTGTTCTAGATGCGGTATTCCCTCGTACTTATCTTCTTCAGATATAGTCCATCCGGTTTTAAACACATCCTTATGGTTCCTCACAGTAGGGGCTGTGATAGTGAGATCCCCTTTGACAATGATGTCTGAGGACCTGTTTTCAAAGCCCTCTCTTCCCAGTACATAGGCATTGCCTTTTACATAGATATCTGAACCAAAGTAAGACCCAGTGGTATTGATGTTCCGAATGTGGCGACCTTGCACACGCAAATTACCTAGTGTATGCCATAATCCGTTAGTATTCGTCACATCTGCTTTCATATCTATCTCTGCATTCTTTTTTGCAAAGAGAATACCTTTAGTATTGGCAAATGTATCTCCTTGTATCTGCAGGGTATCCTCTGCAATGATTGCCCCTGTATTTTCTAAGGCCTTCACGCCTAAGCGTATCGCACCATGGCTAACTACATGGGATGCATCATTTTGTAACGCATCTCCCGTGATATGCACACTATTACCAGCTTCTAACACAGAAGAATTGTTATTGCGAATATGATTCGCTGAAATATGGACAGTCTGATTCGCCTTCATAATGCCCCTATCTTGTACAAGCTCATTTCCAGCAAATTGGAGAGTATCTTTACTTTCTACAAACCCTGCATTGTGCATTGTTTTGGCAGATATATGCATAGTATGTGCCGCTATATTCCCTGTATTCTCCAAAGAATCTGTGTCAATACGAAGATGACGGCCCCATAGTTCACTGCGGCGGTTACGTAGATGGTCACTGATGAAAGTACTATCTATCTGTTGTCCACCATAGCCTTTGCCTACGATGTCTATATAAGATTTTCCTTGCAAGGTCATATGAGTGCCATTGATTACACCCAATCCATTGACGGTCATACCATTAGGATTCACAATGACTACATCTGCTGGATTTCCTGCCACTTCTATATATCCCTTCAAAATAGATGGGTTCGTAGAAGTGACCTCATTAATGATTGTCTTAGCACCATTCCCAGCTAAGAACATATTTTTATCTATGTAGCCAGCCAATTGAGTCTTCGTATATTTCGTGGCATTATTGAGAATAAGGCCTCGCTCTTTCACATTAAATTGTGTGTATACATTGTGAGAAATACCATCTCCTGTAACTGGAGCAATATGTAGGATATCTATACCATTTCGCGTCGTATCTAGGATAGGTTGACGATTCTTGAGGCTATTCGTATCTACAGTAATAGGTAACTCTTCTTGTGTATCCTCTACCACAACCTTGCTAGGTATGTGAGGGATAGGTTGTATAGTAGGCGTATGTAAGGGGTTCTCTAGTGTCGGTTTTGGGATATCTACAGGTATTTCAGGATTAGGTGTTTCCGACTCTATATGCAGTTTATCTTTCGATACTACTTGTATATGATTTCGATCTACTTCTACATGTTTCCCACGTACAGTGATATCCCCAGACTGAGAGCGTATACCTCCTTGATACACAATAGAGTCTGTACCTTGGATAGTTA
>CAUSMY010000027.1:0-12727 GCA_963533015.1 uncultured Veillonella sp. | reverse complement strand
TAGCATCTGGTGTTCCAGCTGTAACTGTAATACCATCTCCTGCATTGATCGTTGGTCCTAAACCAGTGATTACTTTTTTACCAGCATTTGTGATATTGGATAAGTCATTTTTCGCTACGCCAGAGATCACTGCTTTGGTATCAGCTACAGCTGTTCCATCTCCATTGACGTAAGTTAATGTTACATCACCGTTAGTATCTACAGTATATTTAGTCGTATCTGTTGTCGGTTTAATATGAAGTTCTTTGCCTGCTACTGCATTCAATTGACTCACGTTAACAGCATCTGTACCAGCTGTACCTTCTGCCACATTAGTGATTTTTGCATTACCAACAGAGATTGTACCAGGTTTTGTTCCTTCACCATTAGTAATCGTTAACGTTGTATTACCGTTGGAAATAGTTAATGGGCTTGTACCTTTACCTGCAATGGAATTAATGCCTGTTAAAGATTCTGCCAATTTAACTTTCAACGCACCGCCATCTGCATTGACACCGATATTATTATCAGTCAATGTTCCTGTGGCACCGCCAAGAATTTGCAACTGTTCTCCTAATTTCTTAGTGATTCCATTTTGCTCAGCTTCTGTAGCAGTCGCCGCTTTGTAGTTATCCCCCGCGTATTTCATGCCTTTGTTTGTGGAATCTTCCACTGCTTTGGCAATACTTGTATCAGATGTTTTCTTAAGGTCAGATACGTTCACCGCAGATTTTCCTTTTGTTGGATCTGCTGCAGCTTCGGTTAATTTACCCAAGAATGTAGTATCTGTTGTTGTACCATCTGGATCAATAGCAGAACCTACATTGTCTACACGTTGAGGTTGCGCTGTATTCACTTTTGTGCGAACATCGCCGTTATACGCATTTCCATCGCCATCTTTGAATGTACCATCAGGTTGTTTGAATACTTGTTTGCCGTTGTCATCTACAAAGATTAAAGCTTGTGCTTCTCCTAATTTTTTAGCATCTACTTTCACATCGTATGCATGAGCATCTCCGTTCACTGTACCAACAGTGATAGTTCCATCTGTAGATGTCACTGTTGTGATGGTATCCGTATCTGTGCCTTTTGGCGCACTAATTGTAATCACGCCATTATCTTGCTTAACAGTAACACCAGATTCACCTTTTAATACGATACGTTTATTTTCGCCTTCTGTACCAGTTGCTTTTGGTTCTACTTTCTCTGTATCTGTACCATTATTAACAGCTAAATCCCACAATGCAGTTTTATCTGCTTTACCATTGACTGCATCGCTGACATATTTCAATTGGTCTTCTGTCGCTGCACGACCAGATACTGGTGTCGATGTTGCTACATCCCAAGTTTTATTTTCTAAACCTGTAACATAGCCTTGTTTACCGTCGATGGATACTGCTTTATCTCCATCTACTTTTACAACTCCGTTCTCAGCAAAGCTTACTTTGCCAGTACCTGTAGTATTAGTGATAGACGTAATTTTAGTTAAATTACCTTCTACATTAACGTTGTATGGCTTAGCTTCTGTACCTTCACCTTCTACAGTTGTATTCGTACCAGCTGCTAATTTTGTTTTATCTACAGATATTTTGTAAGTCGTTTTACCAGCTGTTGTATCTGATTTTACATGAACATTATCTGCATTATCTCCAGCTTTTACTTCTACTGCATCTTTAGCGATATTAGCTACTGCTTTTTTAGATACGCCTACACCATAGCGAGCATTTGCTGTTTTATCTACAGTTCCATCCATCATCGTTACAGTAGCAATGTTTTCATCGCCTTCTGCAGCATCGGATTTCGTCACAGATTCTACTTGTTTATTGGCCGCAATTGTAAAGGATTGTTTACCTGTAGTAGCATCTGGTGTTCCAGCTGTAACTGTAATACCATCTCCTGCATTGATCGTTGGGCCTAAACCAGTGATTACTTTTTTACCACCATCTGTGATGTTGGACAAGTCATTTTTAGCTACACCAGAGATGACTGCTTTCGTATCAGCTACAGCGTTTCCATCCCCATTTACGTAAGTTAATGTTACATCACCATTTCCATCTACAGTATATTTTTCTGTATCTGTTGTTGGTTTGATGTGAAGTTCTTTGCCTGCTACTGCATTCAATTGGCTCACATTAACAGCATCTGTATTTGCTTCACCATTTGCCACACCAGTAACTTTTGCACCACCAACTGAGATTGTACCTGGTTTTGTTCCGTCACCATTATTAATCGTTAACGTTGTATTACCATTGGAAATTGTTAATGGTGTAGTACCACCTTTACCAGCAATGGAATTAATACCTGTTAAAGATTCTGCCAAGCCAATTTCTAATACTCCACCGTTATTTGTAGTACGAATATTATTGGTAGCCGTATTACCAGCAACAGTTCCTTCACCTTTAATTGCTAAGGTTTGGCCTAACTCTTTGCTAATTACATCCCCGGTATTACCTTGGAACTTCATTCCTTTTGTAGTAGCATCCTCTACCGCTTTAGCAATACTTGCATCAGATGTTTTCTTAAGGTCAGATACGTTCACCGCAGATTTTCCTTTTGTTGGATCTGCTGCAGCTTCGGTTAATTTACCCAAGAATGTAGTATCTGTTGTTGTACCATCTGGATCAATAGCAGAACCTACATTGTCTACACGTTGAGGTTGCGCTGTATTCACTTTCGTATGAACTGTACCTTCATACTTAGCACCATCTTTATCTTTGAAAGTTCCATCTGGTTGCTTAAATACTTGGTTGCCATGTTCATCTACGAAGATTAACGCTTGCGCTTCTCCCAGTTTTTTAGCATCTACTTTCACATCGTACGCATGAGCATCTCCATTCACTGTACCAACAGTGATGGTTCCATCTGTAGATGTCACAGTTGTGATGGTATCTGTATCTGTGCCTTTTGGTGCACTGATTGTAATCACGCCATCGGCTTGAGTTACTTCAACCCCATTTTTACCTTCGATAGCAATTCGTTTGTTATCTGTCGGTTGAGCGCCATCTTGTGGCGTTACATTCGTAATAGTAGTACCAGATTTAATCGCCAAATCCCATTGATTTGCTTTTACAGTATCTAATGCTTCTTTGGATGCCACATCGTTAATAGTAATCGTCTCAGGAGTACTATCAGCTTGTTTAGTATCTTTCACTTTTAAAGCAATGGTTCCATTATTTGGTTTATATGCACCATTACTATCTGCATCCGGATTCGCAATCAAGCGGAAATCCGTTGTAGATGCTTTATCTGCAATGTCTTTTACCGCTTTTAATTGTTCTTCTGTAGCTGCACGGTTAGCCTTAGCAAAATCTGCGGCAGTTAGGGTTGTATTTTGTAAGCCAGTAATTTGACCTTGTTTACCATCGATAGATACTGAATGATCTCCATCTACTTTCACAACACCATCAGCTGCAAAGCTTACTTTTCCTGTGCCTGCTGTATTAGTGATAGATGTAATCTTAGTAAGATCACCAGATACATTAACTTCATATGGCTTAGCTTCTGTGCCTTTACCTTCTACAGTTGTATTCGTACCAGCTGCTAATTTTGTTTTAGCTACGGATACTTTGTAGATTGTTTTACCAGCTGTTGTTGTATCTTTATCTACAGTAACATTATCTGCACCATCTGCCGCTTTTACTTCTACTGCATCTTTTGCGATATTAGCCACTGCTTTTTTAGATACAGCTACGCCATATTTTGTATTCGCTGCATCTTGATCACCAGTCACTGGGCTTACTTCTGCAATATTTTCATCAGTTGTGTCAGTTAATGTTGCTTTCACAACAGATTCTACTTGTTTATCTGCATTAATAGTATATGTTTTCTTACCTGTTTTGGCATCTACGGTAGGGTTTCCTACTGTAATACGTTCGCCTGCTGTAATTTCTGTACCTAAATCAGTGATATTTTTCTTGCCAGCATCTGTGATGTTGGATAAGTCTTCTTTTGCCAATCCTGTGGCACTTACCTTAACATCTCCATTAGCTTCCTTAGTAATAGAAATATTATTTCCATTCACAAGGTTTACTTTTTTATCAGTTGGAGATACTTTGGTTCCATTTACAGCAAGATTCCATTCATCAGCTTTTTTCGCTAATGCGCTATCGTTGAAAGAAAGTGTTACATCAGTTCCTTTAGCAGTAGTCGTAATGTAGTTAGTATCACCTTTGATGTTAAATTTAACATTACCATCTTTTAAAGATTTAGCATCAGTACTACCTGTAGTATCATCACCTAGAGCAATGGTATGGGCCACTTGATCTTTCAGTGTTGATACATCTGTCGCCTTTGCGATTCCTTCAATGGTTACATTTCTTGTGTTTGCTGAGTTAGAAGCATCCTTCACTGTTAAGGTAACCTTATTATCATCACCAACTGTATAGTTGCCCCCTGCAGGATTTGCCACTAAGCTATAGTCGCTACCAGTTTTTGCTTTAATCGCATCGCTAACTGCTTTCAACTGATCTTCTGTCGCTGCACGGCCAGATACTGGTGTCGATGTTGCTACATCCCAAGTTTTATTTTCTAAGCCTGTAATATAGCCTTGTTTACCATCGATGGATACTGCTTTATCGCCATCTACTTTTACAACACCATCGCCAGCAAATGTCACTTTACCAGATCCTGTAGCATTTGTGATAGAAGTAATGCTAGTCAAATCACCTTTCACATTCACTGTATACGTAGTGGCATTTGTATCTGCTTCTGTACCAGTTTCTACAGACGTGTTCGTACCATCAATCACTTTAACAGCTTTTTTAGCTTCATTTCGGATAACCGTTTTACCAGCATTGGTGATATTGGATAAATCCTCTTTAGCAATACCCGTAATCGTAGCTGTCCGATTTGGTATTTTATCTCCATTACCATCTACATAGGTTAACTCTACATTACCGTCATCACCAACTTTATACGTTTTGCTGGCAATGGAAGTATCTTTTGCAGTAGCAATTCCTTCTACTGCTTTTTTAGATACACTAACGCCATATTTTGCATTCGCCGTATCTTTTGTGCCTTCTACAACAGTTACTTCTGCGATATTTTCATCACCAGAAGCCGCCGCAGCTTTCACAACGGATTCTACTTGGTCATTCGCCACAACTTCATAGGTCTTTTTACCTGTTGAAGTATCTGTTGTTGGATTTACAGCAATATTTTTACCTGCCTTAACCTCAGTTAAACCAGTGATGATAGACTTGCCTGCACCATCAATATTAGATAAATCTGTTTTTGCTAATCCTGTAGCACTTACTTTCACGGAACCATCCGTTTGTTTCGCAATCGCGATATTATCGCCATTTACAAGGTTCACCAATTTATTCGTTGGGTCAACTTTTGTGCCATTCACAGCAAGGTTCCACTCATCCGCTTTTTTCGCCAATGCGCTGTCATTGAAAGTTAATGTTACATTATCCCCAGAAGCTGCTGTCGTAATGTAGTTACCATCACCTTTAATGTTGAACTTCACGTTTCCAGCTGTTAAAGATTTAGCAGTCGTAGTTCCCGTTGCAGTTCCATCCCCAAGGGCAATGGTATGTGCTACTTGGTCTTTTACGGTTGCTAAATCATCCGCTTTTGCCACATTGTTGATTGTTACAGTTTGT
Organism: uncultured Veillonella sp.; assembly: GCA_963533015.1. Taxonomy (GTDB): domain Bacteria; phylum Bacillota; class Negativicutes; order Veillonellales; family Veillonellaceae; genus F0422. The sequence continues at coordinate 7,142 of CAUSMY010000027.1, read as the reverse complement.
TTATGAGAATCATCACCATCGTTAGGGTCTTTCACAATCAGATTGATTTTATTGTCCGTATCTGGTGTATATTCCCCTCCAGAATTATCTGCTGGATTTGCAATTAAACGATAATCTCCAGTGGTTCTATTTTTAATGGCATCGCTAACTGCTTTCAACTGATCTTCAGTGGCAGCGCGGCCAGATACATACGATGGGCTTGCTACATTCCAAGTTGTATTCTCAAGTCCAGTGATGTATTTACCAGTTGTTGCTGTTGTACCTGCTGGTGCTGCACCATTGGCACCTGGAGTGACACTTTGTCTACCCACTACAACACCGCCTGCTGTAACCTGTCCAGCAGATCCATCTAATGCAACGGCATTAACACCCGTACCAGCGCTTACTTTTCCTAATTTACCATTTATAGTAACAGGAGTATCTCCCGTCGCTGCTCCACTTGTGAAAGTAGTTTCACCATTGTCACCAAAGGCTACTTTACCATGACCAGCTTCATTTGTGATGGACGTGATTTTAGTCAAATCGCCTTTCACATTCACTTTATATGAATCAGCTTCTGTACCCGTACCACCTACCGTTGTATTCGTACCAGCTGCTAATTTCGTTTTAGCTACAGATACTTTGTAGATCGTTTTACCAGGTGTTGTAGTTGTATCTGGTGTAACAGTAACATTGTCTGAACCACTTATTACTCCAATAGCATCTTTTGCGATATCCGCTACTTTTTTCTTAGATACGCCTACACCGTAACGAGCATTGGCTGTTTTATCTACAGTTCCGTCCATCATCGTTACAGTAGCAATGTTTTCGTCAGTCGTATCTGCTAATGTTGCTGTTGTAACGGATTCAACTTGTTTATCCGCAGAAATAGTATATGTTTTCTTGCCTGTATCAGGATCTACGGTAGGGTTTCCTACTGTAACACGAGCACCTGCTGTAATTTCTGTTCCTAAACCAGTGATTACTTTTTTACCTGCATCAGTAATATTAGATAAATCTGTATTAGCCAGTCCTGCGGCAGCAATAGTTACATTACCATTCGCATCTTTTGAAATGCTGATATTATCACCATTTTTCAGGTTCACTTTGTTATTCTTAGGTGTTACGTCTTCACCATTAACAGATAAGCTCCAAAGGTCGGATTTTTTAGCTACTCCTTTAATCTTTGCGGTAGTATTAGATACAACACTTCCATTACCATCGGAATATGTTAATGTAACATCCCCATCTCCATTAGGAGTATATTCCATTGGTGTAATATGCAGTTCATTATTTTTTACAGTAGTGACTGCACTGTGTAAGTCTTTCACATTTACCGCTGCACTTGGGTTGGTGCCCTCTGCTGCATTCAAACGATCTGTGAAAGTTGGTGCATCATTACCCGCAACAGGGTGTGTTTGAATCACAGACTTCACATTATTTAACACCGTTGGAGCCGTAGTGCTATTACCATTTGCATTAACTAAACGAGATTGTACATTAGCTGCTGCAACTTTTGACTCCCCTGCTACAGGGTCTTTTGATTTATAGAAATATCCATCTTCACGTTTATATACACGATTCCCATTTGCATCAGTATAGACAACAATTGCATCTTGTGTTTCACCTTTAATGGTGATGGTGCTACCATCAGCTGTGACAGTCACGTTACCTTCACCTTTCAGGTTGATACGTTTATTATCATTTGCCACTGTTGTAGGGACTACTTTCGCCGAATTGCCATTGGTCATAACTCCTAAATCCCATGTTACGGCATCCAATTGCGATTTATTCACTGCATCATTAGGATTCCTTCCTGCTTGAAGATTCGTAATTGGCTTGTTGTTCATATTGATGCCATCGTAGGAAATGGATGGACCGGCATCATTCGTTTGATGATTACCATCATATCTATAGGTAGTAAAGCTTTTGGATTTTAAATCTGGTCGTAATCCAATACCAATTGTATTTCCCGTAGTATAGGTACCCACGTTCCCCGTTTCGTAGCGTACTCCACCATCTGCCCAAACTGAATTAGGCTCTGCTTTATTTTCTAAGTTTGAAAACTTTTTACCTGTCACGTTCACTGTGTTACTAGTTGCTGTTGGTGTTACCTTAGAACCTTGATCACCAGTAAAACTAGTAACAAACAAAGATGCTTTCGCTGTATCCGTTAAGCCAATAGTAATTTCATTGTTATCGGCATTCGTAGTGATGTATCCATCAGTACCTTTCACCGTCAATGATTGTTCAGACAAACGTACATCGGCGCCTGCTGTTGCAGTTTTATTGCCTGCAAGTTTCAAGTTTATGGCTTTCAACTGCGCTACGTTTACCGCATCTGTATCATTGGTACCACCGGCTAGATTCGTAATTTGTCGTGTTGCTGTATCACTGCCCACGGATACGGCACCAGCACCAGAAGTCGCCGCTACACCACTTCGGATGTCTGCATAATTATTCCTTCTTGCATTAGCTGGATCCCATGCATTGACTCCTGCTGCTATACTTGCTACGGAACCAGCACCTAAAGCAACGCCATTATCAACTGTCACAGAAGCACCTGTACCTAGGGCTGTACCTTGTGTATTAGCTACCTTAGCACCTTTACCTAAGGCCGTGCCCTCAGTTGATTGCACTCTAGCCCCTTGACCGATAGCTGTTGCATGCGTTGCATTTGGGTCAATTTGAGCTGTTTCACCAATAGCGATACTATGGGTAGCCCCTGTATTAATCGTGGCTCCTTTACCAATAGCCGTACCGTACTCAGCATTTGCTTTTATGGTAGCTTCTTTTCCTAAGGCAATACTATCAATCGCACCCGCTTCAATTTTGGCCGTTTGTCCAATGGCAACGCTTTCTTTCGCCTTAACGCTAGAGTAAGTACCCATAGCAATGGTTTCTTTTTGATTCGTATAGGCATACCGACCAATCGCAATACTATTGGCTGGTGTCCGCTCATCCGCTGTTTTATGATTAGCGTCTTTTACAACTGCGGTTGCATCTTCTACCTGTGCATGTGAACCAATGGCAATGGAGTTTTCTCCCAATGTATTAGAGCTAGAGCCAATCGCTACCCCATCTCCACCTTTGACTGTTGCACTGGCACCAATCGCTACATCTTGATCGCGTTTCGCTGTTGCACTGGCACCAATCGCCACCGCATTATTGCCTTTCCATGTGCCACTCCATGAACCAGCTGTATCTTTATCATCGGCGTTCACAGTGGCACTCTTACCAATGGCAATCGTGCTAGTTGCTCTAGCACTTGCTGAATCACCGATAGCTACAGAACTATCCTTCCATGTGGCAGCTTTAAAACCTACTGCAACGGTACCAGCTCCGGCACTACGGGCATAGGAACCTAAGGCAACTGATTGATTGCCCACAGCACCTGTATTGTTATAGTTAGATTCCGTAGCAACGCCATTAATATCTAAATTTCCATCTGTAGCACTTCCACCCTTAGTGGATACATAGTGCACTGGTGTTCCTGCTGCATTAATTTTATTAATCGCATTTTGTGTTAATCCCACAGTGATTGTATTATTATCCGCAGTTGTGGTTATATATGTACCGTCGCCTTTTACTGTTAACGTTTGATCATGTAAACGTACATCAGCTTTCGCATCGCTAGTTTTGTCACCTGCAATTTTTAGATTTAACGCTTTTACTTGCGCTACGTTTACTGCATCGGTGTTTTCTGTACCTGCCGCAAGATGATGAATTTGTCGTGTATTTCTTTCACTACCAATAGAAACACCCGCATTCGTAGATGTTAATGTGATTTTTGTTAGCTTATCATCGTAGTGGTTACGACGACCAGTGGCTGGATTCCAACCTGCTACTCCTTTGTCTATAGTAGCCACTGAATAGGCACCTAGAGCCACAGAATCTGCTACCTTAGTCTCTGCATTAACGCCTAACGCAATAGAATGGTTTTCTCTTGCTTTGGCTTGAGACCCAATGGCAACGGCATCTTCTCCACCTGTATAGGCTTTCGTGCCGATGCCTACGCTATCTTTGCCGTAGGTACCAGCACCGTAACCGATTGCAGTTGCTCTTTCACCGGCGGATTTTGTATATACACCTAGTGCCATAGCGCCTGCACCCGTCGCTTCATCATTATTATAGTTAGAACGGCGAGTTTCAAATGCATCACCAGCTACATTATATCCCACGTTAGCTGTGCTATTTTCCCCAACGGTGGCTGTGGACCCCGCCACTGTATGATTGACAGATAAGAAATGACCCGCTTTATCTCTCCAGTCACGAAGCTGTGCTACTGTTACTACGTCATTATCCAACGCCCCTGGAGCTACGTTGGTAATACGACGAAGGCCCGGTACTCGCTCTTTCGTACCTGATTCATTAGTGATCTCAACGAGTCCACCACCAACGGATACGACACCTAACCCTTGTTTATCAAGTTGTTCTAAGGTATGTGCTAATTTAGAGTCACGTGGCAAATATGACGGAATTGTCATAGCATCCCGTTTTTCTAAGATCACATCACCATTCGAGTCAAATTCATACTTTTGCTTTGGATCCAAATTAGCGTAGGCACTAACACCTGGCTTTAACTTCCACGTTAGTGCTTCATAAGTATCGTTAGAATTATGGCCTAAAACAATAGAATTATTACGGAGTGCGCTAGCCCCTTGACCGATAACAACAACATTATCTGCTCCTGATTGTTTCGTCGGGTTAGTATCGTATACACCAGCACTCGCCTTATTACCAATCACGATAGATGTTGTACCCACAGCACGTACACCCGTACCTAAGCCCAATGTATCAACGCCGGTAACTTTAGAGTCTTGACCTATTGCAATACCACGTGTAGCCCCTGTTGCTACTGAAGAGGAACCACCTAATGCCACAGCATTTTCTGCATTTGTAGTTGCAAAGTTACCGATAGTCACACTGTTTATAGAAGCTTTACCAGATTCTGTATTGCTACCAAAGGACAGACTATTTCTACCCAATGATTTCGCTTGTGTACCAATTGCTACTGAATTTAGAGCATTGTCACCAACATTGGAGTCAAAACCAATAGCAATACTATTGGCTGCGCCTCCCCCTACATTAGCCCTTTCACCTAAAGCAACTGACCGAATAGATCCACCATTAATACGGCTACTCTTACCGATAGCAGTACCACTATTGGATAATACCGCCGAATTAAAGCCAATGCCAACAGAGCTATCTCCTAGTACTGTAGTTCTATTACCAATTGCCACATCACCAGCACCATAGGTAGCTGTCCGCACACCCATTGCCACAGAGTTTTCATCATGGGCTTGTGCACCTGTACCAATGGCAATAGATTGTGCCGCTTTATCTCCTACATGAGCTAAAGATCCTAAGGCGATACTAGCATCTGCTTTCGTATAGGCTCCAACCCCTTGAGCAATGCTTGCATTTCCTGTAGCTAACGTATAGTTACCAATAGCGATTGCATTATCACCTTGCTTTTCAGTGACCTCTCTAAACACACCATTGGTATCTCCCAAAATCTTTTTCTTAACTGATAGGTTCAACGCATTCGAGGCAGCTGGAGAATTATAATCAAAGCCTTTATTTAAATTGTCATCAATAAGTTTTGACACTCCGCCTACTTTATTCAATGCATTTTGTAAATCTGTATTATTACTTGTAGTTCCCGCATTGTCCACCAAAGCATTATAGTCAGGAAGCGCTTCTAACTCAGTTCTCTTCGCTTCAATTTCTCTGGATTGAGATGCTAACCATTCTCGTTCATCTTGCGCTTCTGACGTATTGCCCATAGCAACCAATTGATTCAATCTTGTTTCGTGAGTTGTATAATCAGACACTAAGTCCGCATATTCTTTCATTTTGGTTCTTGTAGTATCGCTCACTGCATTCGTCATTCCATCAACTTTACTAGCAAGATTGTTTGTGTCCGAAACAGCTACATTGGCATAGGTGTTGTAACCAATGGCTAACGATGATTTACCTGCTGCTTGGGTATTAAAACCGATGGCATTACTACCTGCTGCATTCGCATTAGCACGGGCCCCTAATGCCACTGTATAGTTGTCATGAGATTCCGACTTAAAGCCTATGGCGATATTATCATGCAAGCTTGGCCCATATGTAATATTTCCATTATTCACAGCCGTTGGACTAGCTGATGCATCAGAATACAAACCGAGGGCAATTGTGCCTTCTCCAGCCGCTTTAGAATTACCGCCTAAGGCAATTGCTCCTGTACCATTTACATGTGTATTTTCACCACCAGTAATGGTAGCTCCTTGATAGGTTACATAACCTTGGTTTACATTTAATGCAGTTCCTGTAGAAGGATCTTGCAATCCATAGAACTGAGTACTTTTTGTAGCTAATGGATTATGATACAGCAAAGCATATAATTGGCGAAGCGTTAAAAATTGACCTAGATTACTTACTTTTTCATCTAAGATTGCTTCATTTTTCTCCGCTGTTGTCATTCCCGCAAACGTGACCTCTTTAGGTTTGATAATCAACTTCCCTTTGGGTCCATCAGCACCACCCTGAGATTCTACTACATCATATCGCTTATATCCAGTTATCCCTGCTTGGTCAAATGCCAACCCCAACAAATTCGTTGGAATCACCGCCTGTACTACACTAGGCACGGCGATGCCAAGGCCACCTGTGATCAAGAAAGCTATAACCGCCCCTTTGCTATAGCGTCCTTTATCCTTCAAAGCTCGTTTTAGAAAACGTTCACATTCCAAAAACATTTGACTAGTTTTCATATAACCTCCATGCACATGACTATCCTACAACTCCAATACTTGTGTTCACAGTTTTGTAACCTCACTCGATCAGAGAATCGTATCCATTGTTTTATTCTATGCTACCCGTTACGAATCGTAGATATACGATACATCACTTCGTCGTTACGCTCACCCCATGATCATTCACCATTTATAAGTAAATATATCATCACGCTTTCACGTAACGTTGCATAATTTAGTAAAAATATTTTAATTATTAGTTTTTATTATACACTAAAATACTAGAATTTAACAGCTTTTTTCTATCAAAAAATAGCATAAAACTTCAAATTGTTGAATTGTAATCCCTTTATTCACTAACTTTTATGAAGAGAAGATGAAGAAATATGAATTTCTTCATCTTCTCTTCATCTTCCC
>CAUSMY010000026.1:0-13043 GCA_963533015.1 uncultured Veillonella sp. | reverse complement strand
ATTTACAAAGAGAGGCCCTATCCTATATACTTTAATATAAAATATGTATAAGAAAGGTGGATTGATATGGTACGAATATTATTATATAAATTGGCATCTATGGTAGGTGTTTTATTGGCAGTCACATTGGGAACGTTTCTCTTAATGCAAATGTCTTCTGTAGATCCAGTGTCGGCTAGGTTCTATCTGCAAGGTATGACACCAGATCCCACTATAGTGGAACAAATTCGACAAGAGTTAGGCCTCAATGATCCATGGTATATACAATATGGTCGTTGGTTGTGGCAAATGTTACATGGAGATTTTGGGCAGTCTATCTTCCTGAATGTGCCCGTTGTAGATTTGTTGCAAAGTGCTTTGCCAAGGACCTTATCCTTGGTGGCGGTCTCCATTGGTTTAGGCAGTATCCTATCGATAGGCTTAGGGGGACTGGCAGCGCATTATAAAGATACTTGGATCGATTATGTGGTGCGTATAGTATCATTTCTAGCATTGGCAGTACCAGCATTTTGGGTAGGATTGTTGTTATTATATGCACTAGCTGTGAAGATTCCTATTTTCTCTGTGACAAATACGAAGGGGTTAAGTGCTTACGTGTTGCCGAGTATTACCTTGGCGATTTGGTTTTGTGGCTTATACATTCGTCGCGTTCGCAACGCAGTGGTACAAGCGCATGCATCGTTGCCGGTGATAGGGGCAAAAACGATGGGTATACGTACTGCATATATCTATCGTGATTACATCATTCCTCAAGTGCGCCTTGTGCTGTTATCCATGTTAGGGATTACGACCGGCGCTATGTTGGGCGGTTCTGCAGTGATTGAAACGGTATTTTCTGTCAAAGGGATGGGCCAACTCATGGTGCATGGTATTATTAGTCGTGATTATATTGTGATTCAAAGTTATATCGTTTGGATTTCTCTAGTCTATGTGGTGGTCAATACATCGGTGGATATATGGATGTACTTACTTCATCCTGAAAGAAGATATGGAGGGCGCCCATGATTCGTATATGGAAACAAGATAAGGTGCTCTTAGGGGCCATTTTACTGACTATACTTTGGATAGGACTCTTTCTATTTGGTTCTCAGTTAGCTCCCTTTGACCCTAATGAGACAAATTTAGGAGCTAGATTACAAGATATAAGTGCAACGCATTTACTAGGCACGGACCAATTGGGGCGTGATGTGCTTTCACGGATATTATGGGGCGGACAAGATTCGTTGTTCATAGCCATATCCATCATTGCCATTAGCAGTATCATTGGCATTTGTATCGGTGGTTTGCTAAGTATGAGTCCTTGGTATATTGATGAATTGGGATCACGTTGCATCGATATGATACTAGGGTTCCCTAGCATGATCGTGGCTATTGCCTGCATCGGTATATTGGGGCCGTCTGTGGAAAATATTATCATTTCACTATGCCTAACTTGTTGGGCAGAATACGCAAAGATTACGCGAAACTTGGTGAATTTGGAAAAACAAGCACAATATGTGGTTGTAGCACGTATGTCAGGGGCGTCCTTGTGGCGCATTATCCGTCGCTACATGATTCCCAATCTTCGAGGGACTCTATTGTTGGTCATCATTCAACATATGGGGGACACGATTATTACGGTGGCAAGCTTTTCCTTGATTGGCATCGGCGTACAACCGCCTACACCAGAATGGGGTGCTATCTTGCTGAATGCTCGAGATTTCTTGCAAACAGCGCCTTGGCTGTTGATCTATCCAGGGTTAGCAATTTTTATCACTGTTGTGTTATTAAATTACATTAGTGATGCCTTACAAGATGGTAGGCATGTGTAAAGGGCGAAATAGTAGCCCCAATTTGATTCTTATGTAATGACAAAGGATAGTACTATTGACTAATACAGATTTAGTAAGCGTAGACAATTTATCCGTCTTTTACGATGGAGTAAAGGTCGTGAAAGAGGTATCTTTCACGTTAAAACAGAATGAAACCTTTGCCATCATTGGTGAAAGTGGGTCCGGAAAATCTACTGTAGCGAAAGCTCTCTTAGGTTTGTTAGAACAGGCAGACCTAACGGGAGCCATCCACTATGGGGAAGATAATTTGCTCACTTATGGGCCTAAGGAATGGCAAGGTGTACGTGGTGTAGATATAGCCATGATTTATCAAAATCCAGGTAATTATTTAAACCCATTCAAACGCATTGGAGAGCAGATGAAAGTAATCTTAGCCTCTCATGGAAAGGCCTACGATGAAGGCGATATTTTGAACCTCCTAGAGGCAGTTTCTTTACCACAAGGAAAGGTATTACTTGAGTCTTATCCATTTCAACTGAGTGGGGGCATGCAACAACGTGTGGCCATCGTTATGAGTTTACTCATACATCCACAACTACTGATTGCAGATGAACCGACTAGCGCTCTTGATGTATTGGTGCAACAGGATATTGTGAAAGTTCTAGAAGAGGTGCAGCAGCGCTTGCAGAATACGTTGCTGTTTATCACACACAATATTCAGATAGCCCGTAGATTGGCGGATCGCGTAGGCATTATGCATGAAGGTGTGTTAGTGGAACTTGGTAAGACCGAAGAGGTCTTATCGAATCCGCAACATGAATATACGAAACTGCTTTTACAGTCCTTGCAGGAGGTGAAAGTATGATACTAGAAGTTCAAGGCGTCAGCAAACTATATACCCGCAAAGGGGAAACGGTGACAGCACTGCAAGATGTGAGTTTGTCCGTGCAAGAACGAGAGCGCATTGGAATTGCAGGTGGCAGTGGATCAGGTAAAAGTACGTTGTTACGATTGCTGTCCTTACAAGAAGAGCCAACAGCAGGGGAGCTGGCTCTGTTTGGAAAATCTACATCACAATGGAAAGGGAATGAACGAGAGCTCTATCGCTCCTTACAGATGATGTTCCAAAGTTCCTATCACAGCATTAGCCCTCGTATGAAGTTAGGGAAGTTTATGCTAGAACCATGCTTGAACTTTGGATTGGGCACAAAACAAGAAGCGAAAGAGCGCTGTGAATTGTGGCTTTCAAAGGTGGGATTGGATACATCGGTGTGGAAGAAATACCGCCATGAATTGAGCGGAGGCCAATTGCAACGATTGGTGTTGGCTCGTATAATGGCAGTGGGCGCCCAATTGGTGCTGTTCGATGAGCCTACTAGTGCCCTAGATGTGTGCAATCAAGCACGGGTGATCGAGCTCATTCAAACGATGTACGACGAGCAACCTTTCACCTATGTGTTTGTCAGCCATGATTTAGGTGTGTTACAAGCTCTCACAGATCGGATTATTGTGATGAAAGATGGTGCTATCGTGGAAACCTTGGCATCGAAAGATTTGGGGCTCGCAGAGCATCCGTATACAAAACAATTATTGGCAGCTAGCCGTGGGTAAATGGCTATCGCCTATACAGTAGCAAAGGCCACAACATTTCCTTGTGAAAGTGTTGTGGTCTTTTGTTATTTGTATTGTTTGTCATAGTCGAAGAAGTGTGTATTCAATTGTAATGATGTAGCATGAATCGTAAAAAAATAGTATAATTGTATTTTAGAATATACGATGCAAGTGATATAGAAGAAGATAGGGAGGAACGAATGAAAGAAATCAATGATGTGTCGAAACTGAGTTATACCCATGTGCAGGGTGGTCAGTTTCGTTGGATAACGGTGAGTACTATCATGCTAGCGTTGGGAACGATTCTACATGCAGTTTCACCAAGTGTGGCAGGGGTCACGCCAAACTGGACCATTGCTATGTATTGCGTGGCGATTAACTTAACGCGCCCAACTCTTCGACAAAGTTTAGGCATAGGCTTGGTGGCAGCCTTGATCAATGTATTTACATCGAAATCTGCATTGCCTTATGGCAACCTTGTGAGTGAACCATTGGGGGCTTTCACATGTGCTGTATTGGTGCATTATATGTGCAATTTAAAAATTGGTAAGCTCAATTTGATGCCAATTCTAAGTGCTTTTGTTAGCACCGTTGCCTCTGGTGGGGCTTTCATCACATGCTTGTATGTAATCTTAGGTTTGCCTAGCAATGTATACTGGAATGCGATGTGGCCATTGGTATTGATGGTAGCCCTTTGTAATGCTGTTGTAGCACCGTTCTTGTACATTCCAGCGCAAAAATTGTTAGCTCGTCAAACAGCAAAGGGTCAACAATTGACAGATAGCAGTGACCATAGTGATTTACGCATTGTACCTTCTGTAAAAGCGCCTATCGTCATCGACCATATGAGCTTTCGCTATGGCAATCAAAGCGAGTATGCTGTGAAAGATATTAATCTAGTGGTACATGAAGGTGATTTCCTAGTTGTTACAGGCCCCGCTGGATGTGGTAAATCTACTATCTGTATGGCTATGGCAGGAGCAGTACCGAAGTTCTATGGTGGTACTATGGAAGGCATGGTATTCATCAATGGAAAAGCGGTGACGCAATTAGAAATTCCAGATGTAGCAGATGATATTGGTATCGTCTTAGCCGACTATGATACACAACTAGTGACCATGACGGTGGCAGAAGAAGTGGCCTTTGCCCTCGAAAATCGTGGCTATACAGCGGAAGCTATCCAAGAACGTACGGCTATCGTATTGGACCAAGTAGGATTAACTGGTTTAGAAGACCGCAATGTATATAGCTTGTCTGGTGGACAACGTCAGCGTTTGGCCATTGCTTCCGTGTTAGCTGTGAACCCATCTATTTTAGTCTTAGATGAACCAACTAGCTCCTTGGATCCAGAAGGAACGGAAGAATTGTATCGCTTAGTGGGTTCCTTGAATCGTGACCATGGTATTACCGTGGTTGTCATTGACCACGATTTACATGCTGTATTACCATATGCAAATCGCATGGTATTAGTCGATGGTGGAACATTGAAAATTGATAGTTCTGTAGAAGACGTATTGTCATATATGTATGATACAAATACATACGTAGATGCATTACCATCTTTATTTGTAACCTATAAATCTTTAGCAGCGAAAGGAATTGCCTTAGACACACCTTGGTTATCCTTAACATCTGCTCAGTCTAGTCTTATGAAAGGGGAACGCTAATATGTTAACAGTTGAAAACTTGCGCTTTTCCTATGTACTAGGACAAGACATTATGAAAGATGTGACTTTTACTATAGGTGATGGAGAGTTCATTACATTAGGTGGCCGTAATGGTTGTGGTAAAACCACTGTGACTCGTTTGTTAGTTGGATTAGAAGCGCCTGTAGAAGGTAAGATTTCTTACAACGGCCAAGATATTACGAATATGCCTACCTCTGAAAGAGGACGTTTTATTGGCTATGTATTTCAACAACCAGATCGTCAAATGTTCCGCCAAACAGTGGCGGAAGAAGTGGCATTTGGGCCGGAACAATTGGGGTATGACAAAGAAACTGTACGAAGTATTGTAAAAGATGCGTTAGACCGAGTAGGTATTTCTCATCTGGCAGAGGCCTATCCATTGGGATTGCGCCGTGGAGAAAAGCAACGGGTAGCTATCGCCTCCGCCTTGGCGATGCAATCGAAGTTGTTGATTCTTGATGAGCCAACGAGTGGCCAAGATGGAACAGAAACAAAAGAGTTATTGGCATTGTTACAAGAGTTGCAACAACAAGGATTGACCATACTATTAATTACTCATGATATGGAAATCATGGCGGAATATTCTACGCGAGTGATCATCATGGGGTACGGAACAAAAGCTTTCGATGGTTCACCAGAAGAGTTATTTACAAATCGTGATGATCTGCTGGAACTGGGGTTAACAAAACCACCGAGCGTTGTGCTCAGTGAAACAGTACCAACCTTAGGGTATTGTAAATCAATGAAAGAATTTGAACTGCGTTACGCAGAGTATGTGAAAGGTTAGGAGGAGATCGATGACATTTGTACCATTAACAAAAATTTGGGCTACTATCTTCGTGTCCATCTTAGCTATTGCTATGAAAACCCCAGAATTACTCTTGGCATTATTCGGGGTAGAGTTGCTATTGATGCTGATTGGTGGCATTCTATTCCGTCAATGGAAAGCTTTATTTGCTTTGATTGGGTTTTCTGCCTTCTTAGGTATCGTACAGTACTTAGGTAGCTGGTCTGTGGATTCTGCGATTGTGACAGCATTGCGCATGTTGACGATGACTACGATTTTTATGATGCTCATTGTAACTACAAAAACACAGGATTTGACAGTGGCGCTTGTGCAACAATGCCGCATCCCGTATGCCTATGCCTTTATGTTTACAGCGGCCCTACGCTTTGTTCCAGATTTTTTACGTGAAAGTAAAGCAGTGCAAGAAGCACAAGCTTGTCGTGGTATGTCTTTGGAAGGTAATTGGATCACTAAAATTAAATCCTATATGACAGTTATCCAACCATTGATGCTGAAATCTTTAGGACGATCAGAGACAATGGCTTTGTCCTTGGAGCTTAGAGGTTTTGGAAATCAACAACATACATTTATGCGCAAAGTAAGCCTTCGTGAAATTGATTATTTGGCGTTCTTTGTAATGTTGGGAGTGACGTATCTCGTAATTCGTCACTTGTAATGCTATGTAGCCTGTGGATCGTCACTGGTTTTGCTATGTAGCCTGTGGCATTCTTAATTAAATCAAGCAAAGGGAAGAGCACGACATATTCCTCCACAAACTGATCCTACGGTAGGTTTGCTCCGGAATATATCGTGCTCTTTTTGTATTTATGTGATTTAGTTAGTAAGGGATGCCACAAGGCTACTACTCGTAACTGCGTTCCTCTGTCATTTGCAAACTTGCGCTTTGCTTAGTTTGCTTCGAAAGTATCGAATTTACTTTGGTAGAGTACAGCTTATTAAGAATAATTTTCAAAATTTATGCTTAGGCACTTGAAATGGATATACCTGTTAGTGATATAATAGAATGAGGTAAGTTCGTGCAGGGGTTGAAAGGAGAACTCATGGATTATAAAGTGGCAGCTTCTTTTTGGACAGAGAAGGATACAACTGCAAGAAAGATGGACCCACGTGAATTGCATGTTGAGATTGTTGACTTTTTGAAAGCACATCATACTTGTGCGTTAGCGACACATAGTGAAACAGGTGTACGTTGCACTCCTTTATCGTATACTGTACATGGTGGATACATTGATATTTTTTCTGAAGGTGGTGAGAAGTTCTTTCACTTAGAAGAGGATAAAAATGTATCGCTTACTGTGTTTGATCCTTATGAAGGTCCAGGTACGGCAAGAAGTGTTCAGATTCAAGGGGTGGCAACTGTGCTAGGTCCTGATGATGAAGGCTATGCGAAAGTGCTACACGAGATTGGTATGGAAAAATTATTAGAACGTAATGATGCATTGTACTTGATTCGTGTAAAATCGAATAAGATTGTTTACTTGAATGGTTCTTTGCGAGAACGTGGTTATTTTATTCGCCAAGTCTTAGTGAGATAAGGTAGATTCGTTTTGCACATCTGCTCCAAGTATGGTATAATAAGTAAAGACCGCCGTTAGAGGTTTCATCTAACGGTGGTTTTTATTTTAGAAATGGAGACAACTAATGAATATACAACGTATCTTGCTAAGTGCTGTCTTAGGGGCCACGTTAGTGGTGACTGCTGCTTGTGGGACTGATGCAGCTGAGCAAGCAAAATCAAATGTGACGAAAGATGTAAAGGTAGAAGCTAAGATGCCAAAGTTTGATGCTACACCAATTGCTGATGAGTATGCTGTTTTGCATACAAATAAAGGTGATATCAAAGTACGCCTATTTGGTAGCAAAGCTCCTATTACAGTGAAAAATTTTAAAAGCTTAATTGAACAAGGGTATTATAATAACTGAACCTTTCACCGTGTCATCGATGGATTTATGATCCAAGGGGGAGACAATAAAAAAGGTGGACCGGGGTACAACATACCGGATGAAGTGAGTAATGATTTGCACTTTAATAAAATGGGCGTGCTAGCTATGGCAAATGCTGGTCCTAATACGGGAAATGCACAGTTTTTTATTACCGTAGCTCCTACACCGTGGTTGGATAATAAGCATACGATCTTCGGCTCTGTAGTACAAGGTATGGATGTAGTAGAGGCGATTAGCCGAGTGCCAAGAGATAAACGTGATGCTCCGAAAGAACCTGTGGTGATCCAATCTGTTGAACTAGCCCCTATTCCAGCTGGTGAGTAAGATGGATGAAAAATTTTACACTTATATGGTTCGGTGTGCAGATGGCTCTCTTTATACAGGATGGACGACGGATTTAGAGAAGCGGATACGAGCTCATAATGGCGAAATTAAAGGTGGTGCAAAATATACGAGAGGCCGACGACCGGTGACACTAGTGTGGAGTACGGCTTTCACAAGAAAGCAAGATGCCCAGTCAATGGAGCAGCATGTGAAACGCATGGAACGGTCTCAAAAAGACGCCCTCATTGCAGCAAATTGTGATATAATTAAATGATACAAATAATGTGTATACGAGAGGAGGTATGCTAATGAAACGAGTGATTGTGTCTGTGAAGAGTACGCAACGTGATGCGGATGGAGAAGATACGGTGGTGGAATTAGTATCCTCTGGCAAGTATTATGAGACGGCGCTAGCCAAGCATATTATCTATGATGAAAGTGAAGTGACTGGATTAGGTAATACGAAAACGACGATTAAGGTGTACAAAGATTCTGTAGTTCTTTTGCGGACAGGAGAGTTTTCTATGCGCCATGAATACCAATTAGGCAAGACGAATGTGGCGAGTCTAGAAACACCTTATGGTGCCGTTGAATTAGCGATGTTAACACATGAATTAGAAATAGACTTAGAGGATGGCGAGGGCCATGTTCTGTTAGGATATGATATATCAGTTGGTGGGGAGTGGCAATTCTATAACCAACTGTATGTAGAGATTCGGGAGGATATACATTATGGACATGAAAGAAGTTTTGAAAGCAGCCATTAAGGATGCTTTACAGATAGCATTGGAACAAGGTGAATTACCTGAAGACACCTATCCAGAGGCACAATTAGAAGTACCACCACAAAAAGAGTTCGGTGATTTTTCTACGAATATTGCGATGCAATCTGCTAGAGTGGCAAAATCTAATCCACGTGCGATTGCTGACATCATCATTTCTCATATGAAGTATGATTGGTTAGAGCGTGCAGAAGTGGCAGGAGCGGGATTTATCAATTTCTTCTTAGCTTCTGATGTGATTTATAATACTTTAAAAAATATCTTAACGACTGGTAAATCGTATGGTAATGCGCCACTTCGTGAAGAAGATACAGTGCAAATTGAGTATGTGAGTGCGAATCCAACAGGTTTGCTACACGTAGGTCATGGCCGTGGTGCTGCTTATGGTAGTGCTTTGGTGAATTTGATGCGTGCTGCAGGATATAATGTATTTGCTGAGTACTATATCAATGATGCAGGTAAACAAATCGATAATTTAGCGGCCTCTGTAAATGCTCGTTATTTAGAGTTATTAGATATGAAACACGAGTTCCCAGAGTCTGGTTATCGTGGACAAGATATCATTGATACAGCGCAAGAATTGATTAATTGGAGAGGTGACTTCTTCGCTGCACTGCCAGAAGAAGAGCGTGTTCCATTCTTCAAAGAATTTGCCTTAACAGAAAAATTAAATGGTTTACGTAAAACATTGAGCAATTTCCGTGTGGGGTTTGATCGTTGGTTTAGCGAACGCAGCTTGCATAAAAGCGGTGAGATTCGCACATTAGTGAATCAGTTATTAGAATCTGGCGGAATGTATGAAAAAGATGGCGCCTACTGGTTGGCATCTATGCAATATGGAGATGACAAAGATCGCGTTGTTATCCGTGACAATGGAGAACCAACATACTTAGCGGCAGATATTGCGTACCACAAAGATAAATACGAACGTGGTTACAAACAATTAATCAACATTTGGGGTGCTGACCATCATGGTTATATTGCTCGTGTGAAAGCAGCTATGGAGGCCCTAGGATTTAATCCAAATAAACTAGAAGTTCTGTTATTACAAATGGTATTCTTATATCGTGATGGTGAACTTGTGAAAATGTCTAAACGGACGGGTGAAACCATTACACTAGATGAGTTAATTGAGGACGTAGGCGTGGATGCAGCAAGATATTTCTTCTTGATGCGTTCCTTAGATAGCCAATTGGACTTTGATATTAACTTGGCATCTTCTAAATCTAATGACAATCCAGTGTACTACATCCAATATGCCCATGCTCGTATTCATAGTATTTTCAACCAAGTGAAAGAAGCTGGTATTGCCTATGGTGATTGGGCAAATACATCTTTCACAGCATTGCAAAGTGAACAAGAAGTGGAATTGATTAAAAAATTAGCAGCCTACCCAGAAGAAATTCAGTTATCTGCTAATAACAAGGCTCCGCATCGTATAGCGAAGTACTTGTACGATCTAGCAAGTCTATTCCATTCCTTCTATAAACAAGGTCGTATCATGGGCGTTGATCCAGAATTGCAACAAGCGCGCTTAGGCTTGATTACAGCAACGGCACATGTATTACAACATGGTCTTGGTATCTTAGGTATTTCCGCTCCTGAAAAAATGTAATCAGAAGCATATAATTATTAGGGAGGCATCATGTCAACAAAGTATATTTTCGTAACAGGTGGCGTCGTATCATCATTAGGTAAAGGCATTACTGCAGCATCCTTGGGACGTTTGTTGAAAAACCGTGGATATAAGGTGACAATTCAAAAATTTGACCCATATATCAATATTGATCCAGGCACAATGAGTCCCTATCAACATGGTGAAGTGTTCGTCACTGACGACGGTGCAGAAACTGACCTAGATTTAGGCCACTATGAACGTTTCATCGACATTAACTTAGGTAAAACATCCAATATTACTGCTGGTAAAGTGTATTGGTCTGTAATCAATAAAGAACGTAAAGGTGAATATCTTGGCTCTACGGTGCAAGTTATCCCTCACATTACGAACGAAATAAAAAATGCTGTGTTCCGCGTAGGTAAAGAGGATAATGCTGATGTGGTTATCACAGAAATCGGCGGTACTGTTGGGGATATTGAAAGCTTACCGTTCTTGGAAGCTATCCGCCAAGTGAAAAAAGAAGTGAACCGTGATGATGTGCTATATATCCACGTTACTTTAGTACCATACATCAGTGCAGCTGGTGAGTTGAAAACAAAACCAACACAACACAGTGTAAAAGAGCTTCGTGGTATCGGCATTCAACCAGATATTATCGTATGCCGTACGGAAAAAGAAATTTCCCGTGAAATGAAGGATAAATTGGCATTATTCTGCGATGTGGATCCTGATGCTATCGTGGAAAACCGCACTTGCAGCACGATTTATGAAGTACCATTGATGATGCAAGACGAAGGGTTAGACAGCATTGTTGTGCGCAAATTGAACCTAGAGGATCGTCCTGCAGATATGACAGAATGGAAAGAAATGGTTCATAAAATTTTGAACCCAAAACAAGAAATTACCATTGCTCTTGTTGGTAAATACGTAGCATTACATGATGCATATATTTCCGTAGCAGAAGCGTTGGGCCATGCAGGTATCGTAGAAGATACGAAAGTGAATATTAAATGGGTTGACTCTGAAGCAGTAGAAGCAGAAGGTACTGACCTAGAGGAAGTATACAAAGATGTGGACGGTATCTTGGTGCCAGGCGGTTTCGGTAACCGTGGTGTAGAAGGTAAAATTGCTACCATCGAATATGCTCGTCAGCACAAAGTGCCGTTCCTTGGTATTTGCTTAGGCATGCAAACATCTGTAATGGAATTTGCTCGTTCCGAATTGGATATGAATGGCGCTACTTCCACAGAATTTGATGAAAGCTGTGAGTTCCCTGTGATCGACTTAATGGATGACCAAGTAGATGTGGACGAAAAAGGTGGCACAATGCGTTTAGGCGTATACCCATGTAAAACAGTACCAGGTACTAAAGTACATGAAGCATACGGCGAAGATTTAATCTATGAACGCCATCGTCATCGTTGGGAATTCAATAATGCTTACCGTCAACAATTGACAGATGCAGGCTTGATTATCTCCGGTACATCCCCTGACAATCGTC
The DNA here is from genome assembly GCA_963533015.1 of uncultured Veillonella sp. GTDB lineage: Bacteria > Bacillota > Negativicutes > Veillonellales > Veillonellaceae > F0422. The sequence goes on along the minus strand of CAUSMY010000026.1, from coordinate 995 downwards.
TAGTAGAATGCGTTGAATTAGCAGATCATCCTTGGTTCGTGGGGGTACAATTCCACCCAGAATTGAAATCTCGTCCAAACAATGCACATCCATTGTTCAAAGGATTTGTGAAAGCGGCTATTGACAATAAAAAATAAGACATAGTGAGTATGTAACATAGAAAGGACTGCAACAGAATACAATAGATTCTGGGTGCAGTCCTTTTTAGCTAGTGTGAGATGAGGGATAAAAGATATGAATATTATTGATTTATCTACAGAAGAACAACTTTCTATATTACTAAAGCCGATCATAGCTTCTTTACAAGAGGCTGGTGGTAGCTTAACACGAACACAATTGAAAGATAGCATTTGTGAAAAAGATGATGATATTGCAGCTTATGCAGAAATTATACGGAGTTCTAAGAAAACAGGAAATACCTATAAACCATTTGACTTTAAATTTAATTTTGCTATAACAGAACTTGTACTAGTAGATATTATTGAATATGGGAAAACAAAAAAAGAAATACAATTAACAGTAAAAGGTGTACAGATTAATTTAGATTCATTTGATATATACCAAGAAGTTCGTGTTCCTGCAGATATGTATTGGGAAGAAAAAGCACGACAAAGAGAAAAGTTAAAAGCACAAGAACTAGGTAGTGCAAACAATGATAGAGACTCTAAGATTCCCGATAGCGAATTAGACAGTGAAGTTGATGAAGCGGATACTATAGGAGAAGTGAATGAAGGAACTGTTCTTGATGATGTAAAAGTACAATTACAGGAAGCCATTCGTAAAATGACTCCAGCTAAGTTTGAACAATTTTCTAGATTATTGTTAACCAAGATGGGAATTACTTTTACCAATAAAGGAATTTCGATTTCAAATGATGGTGGTATCGATGGATATGGCTATCATATGGGTGATGATTTCAGAACCACTCGTGTTGTGATTCAATGTAAACGCTATACTGTAAATCCGGTGGGAGAACCAGATATCAATCAATTTTT
>CAUSMY010000025.1:0-13184 GCA_963533015.1 uncultured Veillonella sp. | reverse complement strand
ATGCGCCCCAATGATAGACCCCGGGAAGGTAGCAATACTGAATAAGATAGCTGCACTATAGAGTACTTTTTTCTGACGTACATAGGCGATAGTACCAGATACAGCATTACAAGTAACAGTAAATAAAGATGTGCCCACCACCATCGCTGGTGTCCATTCCGGAAAAAAATACAAGAATACAGGCACGAAGATAATGCCGCCCCCTGCACCGATAATCGTTCCTAGAGCTGCCACAGCAACTCCTAATAATACAAATCCTAAGATTCCTACTATATCCATACCTTACTCCTCCTTAGATAGCTCTGCAAAGCGATCTAATTTATGCTTTTTAAAAATAGCTTTTGCATCTCGTTTCGCCGCTTTTTTCTCTGCTTTTTTAGCTACTTTTTCTAACACTTTTTCTGTCCAAGCATCGCCATGCTCTTCCGCATATCGTTCCCACTTGGATAGTTTTTTAGCCCACTTCGCAATAGAAGTATCCTTCTTTTTAGATTTCGACCTATCTTTGCTTTTTTCCTTCTTTTCTTTCTTTTTCTTCTTTTCTTGTTTCACAATGCAACATTTTTCTCGTTCTTCTGGAATCGGAGAATCTTCTGTACAATGCTTACATCGTTTTTTCTTGCGCTCCTTATTCAGCTCGACAGGCTCTAATTCGCGCTCTTCCACGATAGGTTCCACAGCCATCTCCGTGGCAACCAGTTCCACAGGCTCTACTGGCTCAACAGATGCAGCTGGTGTAGCTGGCTTCTCGGCTGTAGCAGTTTCTACTTTTGATTTCGATGAAAAACCAAAGAAATTTAGCAATGACCATCCACTAGACTCACTCTCCGTAGGTGGTGTAGGTTCTACCTTTTCTAGTGTCACTACTTCCTCTTCTTGGTGGTGTTCCTCCTGAACCATACCTAATGCAACACCTACATCATAGCCTTCTACACCTTCATGCATAGGAATGTCTGCACTTAGACCTGCTACATCTTGTGTGCCATCTAGTTCAGAAATTGTTTCAAATAGATAATGATTGTTTACTGTTTCTTGTAATACTTGGATTTCTTCCCACTGTTTTCCTAAGATAGCTAACGTATGGGCAAAGACTTCTAAATCTTCGATGACTTCCATAGCCGTCTCTGTTGATTCCAAGTGATTCGTTTCCCAATACGCCACATATTGTTGTTGCAATTCTTTACAACGATTATAGTTTTCTTGTATGGATGCCAAGATACGCTCGATTTCTTTCGTCTCTAGTATGTATTGATTCATACGATACCTCCCTCGATATTTATGAGTCTTGTTCTGTAGGGTCAGATGGTGTTTCATCCGTCATCTGCTGCTTTCGCTTCCATAAGGCTCCTGTGGTGACTACGGCCTCCCCAAATCGTTCTTCCAATGCATCTAATGTACTAGCCAATACATCTGGCTCTTCTTCTGCACTATGAAAGAGTGATTCTTGTTCTACGCTCTTGTGAAAGCCACTCACCGTAATGCCCAACAGTCGAAATGGACCTTGTACATTAAGTTTATTATATAATACAGTCGCCACGTCATACAATACATCTTCTCGATCGGTCTGGTATGACAACCGTTTCTGTCTCGTCTTTGTCGTAAAGTCGGGGAATCGCACCTTAATAGCAATCGTATTCCCTTTTAAGCCCTTTTGGCGCAATCGTTTTGCCACATGATGCGCAAAATATCGCCATTCTCTATCAATCTCTTCCGGATCAACGAGGTCTCTTTCATAGGTCAATTCATTGCCAACGGATTGCATTTCACGATTCCATTCAATAGGACGGTGGTCAATCCCTTTAGACAACAAATAGATGCGTTCACTTTGCTGTCCACAATAGGGCTCTAGTTCGTGAAAGCTCTCCAAACTAGCAATATCTCGTATTTGCTGAAACCCACCTCTTCGTAAGGCTGTTTCCGTATGAGATCCTACCCCCCATAATCGACGCACTGGAAGATGTGCAATATGAGCTGCCTCTTGACCATGAGGAATCATATATAAACCATCAGGCTTTTTCAAGTCAGATGCTAATTTAGCTAAAAATTTGTTAGGTCCAATGCCAACAGAAGCGATGAGCCCTGTGCGTTCAAAAATTTGTTCTTTCACAGCTCGCCCTACTGCCATAGGCGATGGATAGAGTTTGCCTAAACCAGAGATGTCCAAAAATGCTTCGTCCAAAGAAATCGGTTCTAAATAAGGACTAAATCGATGTAACACCTCATGAATCTGACCAGATACTTCGTGATATCTATCAATCCTTGGTAATAAGTAGATTCCGTCAGGACATAACCTGCGCGCTTTTCCAATCGGCATAGCCGACCGAACCCCAAAGGCCCTCGCTTCATAACTGCAAGTAGCCACTACCCCACGTGAAGAAAGGCCACCCACAATAACGGGGTGACCTTGTAATTCAGCATTATCATGTTGTTCTACAGAGGCAAAGAAAGCATCCATATCCACATGCATAATCCATCGCTTCATGTTATTCTGCCGCCGCCTGTGGAGCATCCTCAATGCGGCAGTATTTGATTTGTGCGCAGATGCACTCATCTTTTGTTTTGTATAACTCTGGCAAGAATTTAACTAATGCATCAAATGCTTCTTCATCGATGGAGTATCTTGTCCATAGACCACTGCGCACAGAGTTCACAATGCCTGCATCAATCAAAATTTTCATGTGATAGCTAAGTGTGGATTGAGATAATTCAAAACTTGCTAATATATCACAAGCACATAATTCATTACAAGATAACATATCTACAATGTGTAATCTCGTCTCATCACTTAGAGCTTTAAAGATTGCTGCCAATCGTTCATATGTAACTTCTACCATACTCATTCTCCTATGCTCTTTCTATTTGTAACCTTACAAGTCTATTATATACAAAATTTTAAACTAAATCTAATACTTTAAATGTAGAAAGGATGCTTTTTAGTTATAGCTCTATATCTTTTATGAAAGATAAAAACGACAAAGCTTTGCTTTGTCGTTTTTATGGGAAGTAAAGGATCTAAGATGTGTTCTTAGGAGAGTTTACAAATATAGTCAACATACTAAGTCTATGGAAATGCAGTAACGGAGAGTCGAGAGAGGGAGATGATTCTCCAACACTTCCCGTCGAATTAGTTGTTTATTAACATTAGATTTTGCCAACTAAGCCAAGATCTTCAGGGTTTAATGTTTTGTCACCTGGAGTCCATTTAGCTGGGCACACTTCGCCATGTTTTGCAACAAATTGGCAAGCTTGTACTTTACGTACTAATTCAGCTGCGGAACGACCTACGCCCATGTCACAGATTTCTGCGGAGCGAACGATACCTTCTGGGTCTACTACGAAAGAGCCACGGTATGCTTGGCCATCTTCTTCAGAGAATGTATCAAAGAAGTCAGCTAATTCATGTTTAATATCGGATAACATTGTGTATTCGATTTTATTGATAGTAGGAGATGCATCAGACCATGCTTTATGAACATAGGCAGAGTCAACAGATACGGAGAATACTTCTACGCCTAACTCTTGTAATTGTGCATATTGATCTTGTAAATCAGCTAGTTCTGTTGGGCAAACAAATGTGAAGTCTGCTGGATAGAACACAAATACACTCCATTTACCTTTGATATCTTCATTAGTCACTTGGATAATTTCTGGTTTACGGAACGCGTCCAATTTGAATGCTGGTAGTTGTTTACCGATGATTGCCATGATCAAATCTCCTTTTATTACTATACTATGTATATACTAGAGCTTATACATAAGCTACATACATACTCAATTTACTCTATTATCATACACCATACTTCAAAAAAAATCAATATAGAATTATTCTCATTATCTATACCAAAAATGCATACCTACTTTTCTAGCATCGTTTCTAGAATAACTACATCTGTTTCTTTCATACCTTCACGGGCAATTGTAGCAACAGTTTGCACCGTATCGTCGATGGTCTCTTTTACAATTCCTTGCCCCGCTTTAAAGCTATTGTTCGTTTTAGCCTGCGTATAAGCGAGTAATGAATTACCTAAAGACATACCAATCTTCATAGCACAAGAAGCTTTTGCTCCATCACAAACAACACCAGAAGTTCCTGCCAATGCATTCGATAGCGTTTCCCACACAACTTCTTTCGATTCTTTCAGTAAGAATGCTACCCCTGCGGCTGTAGCGGAGGCTGCACTCACCACACCACAGTAGGCGCTGAGACGACCGATATATTGTTTGATGTATAATGCTAATACATTCGCCAATGCTAAGGATCGTAATGTATGATCTCTAGGCACATCATATTCTTTGGCATACATCATGATAGGCACCGATAAAGTAATCCCTTGGTTTCCACTGCCACAGTTAATCATGACAGGCATAGAACACCCATCCATACGCGCATCAGATCCTGCCGCTGCATAGGCCCTTGCCTTATCTGCGATAGACGTAGAATTGGAGATAATTAACTTGCCAATATTAGAGCCATAATTGTTTTTCATGCCTTCTTCAGCAATGGCCATATTCAAATCTAATTGGGGTCCTAAAATATCCTCTAATTCTGCAGCATCTACAGTCATAGCAAATTCATAGCAAGAATCAAAGCAAAGTTCCATACTATGTTTTGTCACTTCTTCTGGCGTCAAAGCAATCAATACCTGTCCATCTTTTTCTGCATAGGAAATCGTGGTATGTGTATTTTGAACTATGACCTTCGACGTATGCTCTTCGGCAGTAGCCACCACTTCAATATATAAGTTTTCTACACCTTCTGCTAGCTCAATGGAACAAAAATCTGCTTCAAACAATCGATCTGCTGTTACCACTTGTTCGTGAGTCACATCTTCCAGTACTTCTAATTCTTTTTCAGCGGTTCCTACTAAGGCACCTAGAATTAAACTGTAATAAATACCCGTACGACCTTCTGAATTAGGGATCGTTACACTTTTTGCATTTTTAATGATATTCCCACTTAAACGACCGTGAATGTGATCTGGTGTGACACCTAATAATTCTGCCGCTTTTGCCGATGCAAAAGCGAGTGCAATGGGTTCTGTACACCCAAAGGCAGGTTTAACCTCCCGTTTCAATAATTCTATGTAGTCTTGCATAAGTCCTCCTCATATTGACTGACTCGCCAACGTTGTATCTATATGAAGATTTTATTATAACACAATTGATACAATCCTATCATCTATACTATATGTGCTTCATAAGAAAAGCCTTACGTTCCTATGCAGTCCATATTTTGCGATTCACACAGTATTTGTCCAATACTGCTTCATCTATAGTCGCACCAAGGCCAATTCCTCTCGGTACTTTCATAAATCCCTCAGTAAAAGCAAGGTATGGATTTGTGAGATCTTCCTGAAAGTATCGCAAGGAGTCTGACAAATCTCCTGCCATATACGAATCGCCCAGGGCTGCTAGCTGCACATGTAGCAATTTAGAAATACTCGATTCTACCATGGAGCCAATCCAATAAGAAATACCTTGGTCTCGGCAGTAGCCTATAACTCGAGCTACCTGTTGTAGCCCTCCTAATCGCCCTACTTTGACATTTAACACATCTAGCAACTGATGCGTACCTGCATAGACTAATGCCTCATAAGACAAAATAGATTCATCTAAACAAATAGGCGTTGTGATATCCCAATGATCTGCTAGATCAGCTTTAAACGCAGCATATTCCTCTAAGCTCTGTATCTGAAAGGGCTCTTCTAGGCAAGCCAACCCCAATGTATTATAGGCACGTATCGCATCAATCTCTGCATAGGAATAACTTTGATTTGCATCGGCTGCTAATGTAATATGGGGAAATGCTTGTCGCACTAAGGATACTCGTTCATATCCATCCTTGGGCGACACTTTTAATTTAATCCGCATACATCCTTGTTCTACATAAGTAGACACCGTATCAACGATAGTATCTAAGGGTGCCTCTCCAATAACAACTCCCATCGGGATCGAATCGCTCAATGGTTGCCCCATCACATATTCCACTGTATTCACACCTAATTGGGCACATTTCACGTGAAACAAGGCATTTTCTATAGCAGCTACTATCATAGGTGTTCCATCTCGAAGCCATTCCACAATCTGGTTTGTTTGCACTGCCTGTCCTATGAGCCTCGGCAAATACCGGTCACACAAGTCGTTCCAGCAGGATGCCACCGTCTCCGATGTATAAAAAGGATCCACAAAGGCTACACATTCTCCATAGCCAACATGTCCTTTAGAATCTTCTATGCGTAAGATGAGCGTATCCCGTACACTAACTTCCCCTTTCGCTGTTTTGAAGGTAAATTGCATGGGCAGTTGTAAATGATACAATGTTATTTTTTGAATCATAATTTACCTATTTCTGTGTATCTGGTCACTACACATCTAAAAACTCTTTAACTATGCACATATACTGACATGGCTTTTCTAGATGTACATTATGACCAACTCCTAATACCACGTGATGAGAACTCTCAAAATACCGTCTACCAATTCCTGTATATTTTGCATCTAGTTCTCCACTAATATAACATACAGGCATAGTCAACTCTTGCAGCCGATGCCCCACATAGGGCATCACCCCTTGTCCACTGCCTTCTAATGTGAAAGCCAATGCATGGGGACTATTCTGTAGTCGCCGGTGTTGGATACGGTTTTGCACTGCATTCGGCAATGTGTATTGGGATTTAAAAATATCCAACTTCGCCCAGGTCTCAGCAAACCACTCGATAGTCTGCTCTCGTATCCGCTTCCCTAAGGCCACATCCGCTTCACGTCGCTCGGATCTCTCTACTGTTCCTTCGATGCCTACAGATCCACTTTCTAGGATTAATTTTGTTACCTCTAGGGGGTATTCCAAGGCATAGAGTAAAGCAATCCTAGCTCCCATGGAGTAACCTAACAGAGCATAGCTTTCACCTGCTAGGGCATAGACAATACGATGTATATCTAATAACATTTGAGATATTGTATAGGCTCCTACTTCTGTAGGCCTAGACGATGTGCCATGACCGATTAAGTCAATGCGAATCATTCGATATCCATCCACATGAATCCCATCCCATGTCGTACCAGATTCGGAAAATCCATGTAAACAAACCAAAGGTTTACCATCCCCTACAACGGTCACGCCATAGTGATACTCTCCCAGTTTAACTTGTATTCTTTTTATATCCAATGGTCTTATATCTTGAATGACACAACCCATATTACTTCACCCGATATACCTTATGTAACTCTCGACTACCTTCTTTTGAGGTAGGTATTTCAATGATATGTATACCTTCTCGTCCAATATACGTATTCATTGCTCCTTCTAATTCTGCATTCGTTGCCACTTTCACATAGTCTAAACCATACATCGTAGCTAATCCACTGTAATCAATGCCTTGTGGTGTATTGAAAAGGTAATCAAAATCGTCTGTTCCTTTTTGTGGCAAATATTGGAAAATACCGCCCCCATCATTGTTATGCAAGATAATCGTCAAGTTCATGCCATGTGTTTTACCAATAGCCAACCCATTAAGATCATGAAAGAAACTCAAATCGCCTGTCACCATCACTGTAGGTTTTCTATTTGTACTCAAACCTAAGGCTGTCGATACGGTACCATCAATACCATTTGTACCTCGATTTCCATAAACTGTCGCTGTGGACCGACCACTCGCCCAATAATAATCCATATCTCGAATAGACATACTATTGGCTACCAATATCTGTCCATCTGCTGGCATCTGTGCTTGTAGCATATGGATAGTGCGACCTTCAAACAGATTTGGTTCCTCACCTACTGCATCTAACTGACGACGGCTACTCGCCTCGATCTGCTGCCACATAGCACAGTACTCTCTATCCGCCTGAATGGCTGTAAGTCGATGTAGAAATACACCGATATTGGCCATAACATGGATAGTAGTGGCCAAACTAGGGTTCAAGGACTCTGCCGTAGGACTAACTTCTATATACTCAATGCCATCTAAGGCCGACATCCATTGCTGAATCCGTTTTGATACTGGAATTTGACCTAATTGAATGACTACATCTGGGCGCAACTGTTCTTTCATAGACTCATGTACCAACACAGAATCATAAGTGCTAATGGCCTCTTCGAATTTTCGTAGATTCGATAAAGGATCGGCTATGACTACAGCACCTATGGCATTCGCAAATTCCATAACGTCTCGCGGTTGTGTAATAGACGGTCCTCCTAATACAAGCACCTTCTTGCCTTCTAACACAGGGCCTAACTCATGAATTGTATCTTCTGTTACTAGTCGAAAGGACTTGCTACTACGACCCATCCTGAAATAAGAGCTATCTCGTTCTGGCACCAATGGTTCAAATAGAGGTACGTTGATGTGAACAGGACCTTCCTTATGATTTTTAGCATGTAAATACCCACGCCGTGCCACTTGTCGAGGATACGTGTAATAGTGACTTTCACTAGGTACAGATAGTTCCTCATAATAGTTCACCGCAGTGCCAAAATATTTCTGCTGATCGATTGTCTGGGGAGCCCCCACATTCTGTAATGTGTACGGTCGATCCGCAGACAAAATGATCATAGGAATACCACCATGTTTCGCCTCTACCACAGCAGGACCATAGTGCGTCAAAGCTGAGCCAGACGTGCATACCAATACCGCCGGCTCTCCGTGGGCTTTGCCAATTCCTAAGGCCATAAATCCTGCTGATCGTTCATCTATATTCATATATGTTTGAAAGCCACCATGGCTTTGAAAGAGCATAGCCAATGTAGTAGACCTGGAACCAGGACTAAATACAGCGTGGCGTACACCTAACTGATATAGCTCATCCACTAAGGCTGCTATGTATTCATTCATACTCTATCTCCTATACGATTACAATGCATCGAGTATAGTTCCCATTTTATTAATCGTCTCTTCGTATTCTTCATCACTATTGGACTCACTAACAACTCCACAACCAGCATAGGCATAGAGGTGCTGTCCTACAATAAGGGCCGAACGAATAGCGACTACTAAAATGCCATCTCCCATATCTTTCATAAATCCAAATGGCGCTGCGTACATACCACGTTCATGGGCCTCATACTTCGCTAATAAGTCCATAGCCGCCTCTCTTGGTTCACCACCAAGGGCAGGTGTAGGATGCAATAATTGTCCCCACTCAATGAGCGATTTCGTACTATCTTTGGCGGTAATGATTGTCCGTAGATGATACAACCGCGACAACTCCATAATCCCCGTTTCACCTACAGAAATCTCATCTGTCACTTGGCGCATCGTATGTACAATACGGTCTCGTACAATCTCATGTTCCACACGATTTTTATGATCTTCTAAGAACTGTTCTTTCGTCCATGCCTTAGGACCAAATTTCGGAGCTGTTCCTGCCAAAGCATAGCTAAGAATTTCATCGCCTCGATGGCGCACCAAAATTTCTGGAGATGCCCCTACAAAAGTACGACCATCCTTTTCATATCCAAAAATGAAACAGTTTGGATTATTTTCTACCAATCGATCCAAGATACTCACTACCTGATAGGGTGTAGGACTCGTAAACTCTACTTCACGAGACGATACTACCTTCGTCATCTTTCCCGCATGAATAGAGGTTAAAATAGCATCCATCAACGTATCCCAGTTTTGTTTATCATCGCTTGTTTCCGTATACGTATGATCGACTCTAGTAATCGTATGCCGTTGAATCTTAACGGCATCACCGGCATGAAGGTAAAAGGATTCTCCATTTTCAACAATATAATAATGTGTGAACGCCACCATTTCATGGCCCATATCTTTCCATTTTTCATCTTTTACAGTAGGAAAGAAAGTCCCTCCATAAAACACATAGGCATAATTCTTTCTCTCTTCATCATCTTTCACAACAGCTAATCGCTTCGCTCCTACAACAACTCGATCACTTTGACGGTCTACCCAAAAGACACGCTCTTCCCCTTCAAAATTTAGCCAAAATTCCAAAGGATTATCTAGTTGTAATGGCTCCTTCTTATAGTTCATAATGCTCCCTTATATAGAATAATCAGTTTCAGACTTACATCTTTCCACTTGCATTGAAATACTAAGTCTATCTATACACTCTATCACTTCATACACTTCATCTCTTGATTGCGACATATCACTCTTGTATTCAATTATACCACTGAACGACATCCCCTACTAGACACAATCCCAGGCATAGAAAAAGCGCCCGAAGGCGCTACTATCTATTTTTTGAAAGCAATATGGCGATAGCTTGTAAAGTTCAACCATTTCGCAAACGTATCATTTAAGTTTTTAGAATCTTCAATATCTGTTAAGAATTGAGTATATTCTTCGCCAGAGTATACTTGAATACCAAATCCACGACCGTTTAGTAATGGCACACCTTGGTAGGTATACTCACGCAATGGAGCGATGGCTGTGATGACCCCATCTCGTACGGAAATATAGACTCTATCACGTAAAATCAAGATATCGAATGTACTTGGGTATTGGTAACTATCTCCTGTAAGCGGAATCGCATCTCCCACATGGTATGTAGCACATTCAGGTCGTACTTTATCTATGGTTAACCCTTCCACATCGTAGTAGAATTCTTCAAAAATATCGCCACGACCACGAACAGCATCGCCAATAAATGTGTACAGTTCCTCTCCTTTATCGAGGGTATCTTGGATAACACCACACGCCGCTGTCATATGGCTCACACGGTCGATAAGAATGAACTCACCCAATGTTTTATGCTTAGTGAAAGCATCTACTACGATTGGTTCTTGTAAGGTCAAGACACAACGAGCAATTTCATTTTTGCTCAATCCATCACGTTCTACATGGTCACCAGTGTTGACATCTACAGCATAGCGAATTTTGCTCACCACCCCAGATACTAGTTTTGTACCTGCCATGATAAGATATTCTCTGCCTTCTTGTAATGTGGTGTCATCCATCCATAGTAATGTCGTTTCTAACTTCGCGCTGACCTGTAACTCTGTGCCATTTACAATAACGCAACCACGGGATACATCTACTTCACGGTCTAATTGGATAGTCACCGCTTCCCCAGTGTGAATTTCCTCAACAAAATCAAATCCTCGAATTAAAGATTTCACCACTGCCGTTTCACCACTTGGCAATACGCACACTGTGTCATTCACACGAAGAGTACCGCTTTCTACTTGACCCTGGAAACCTCTAAACGTATGGTCTGGTCGAGACACACGTTGTACTGGCAAATAGAAGCCTTCTTCATCAAAAGCTTGGATATCTACTGTTTCTAAATGTCCCAGCAAGGTATTGCCCTTGTACCAAGGCATGTGCGGAGAATGTACGGTAATATTATCCCCCTCTGTAGCCGACACAGGAATGATAGCAATGTCCGCCAATTGTAATTCTTGTTGTAATGCTTGGATATCTACTTGAATCTCTTGGAATCGACTTTCACTATAGTCCACTAAGTCCATTTTGTTCACTGCAAAGATGAAATGTTGGATACCCATTAAGGCACAGATGCGAGCATGACGACGTGTTTGTACCAACACACCTTGCTTCGCATCCACTAGAATAATCGCTAAGTCAGCAAAGGATGCCCCCACCGCCATATTGCGAGTATATTCTTCATGACCTGGTGTATCCGCCACGATGAAGCTGCGATGGTCCGTTGTGAAATAGCGATACGCCACATCGATGGTGATGCCTTGCTCACGCTCTGCCATCAAACCGTCTAGCAACAAGGAGTAGTCAATTTTTCCTCCACGGCTGCCTACCTTACTTTCCAGTTCAAGGGCTTCCTTTTGGTCAGCATATAATAATTTGGAATCGTATAAGATATGTCCAATCAATGTAGATTTTCCGTCATCTACACTGCCACATGTAATGAATTTCAATAAACTTTTCATTAGAAATAGCCCTCCCGTTTACGTCGTTCCATGCTACCTGCCGCTTCACTATCGATAACCCGTGTAGTTCGTTCAGAGGATACGGCACTCAATGTTTCTTCGATGATTTCATCTAAGGTAGTCGCATTCGATTCAATACCTCCTGTCAATGGATAACAGCCTAAGGTACGGAATCGAACTAATTTATTTTCTACCGTTTCTCCTTCTTGTAAGTGGAATCGCTCATCATCGACCATGATTAAGTTGCCATCTCGTTCTACTACTGGTCGTTCTGCTGCGAAGTACAATGGTACAATGTCGATATTTTCTCGTTTGATATATTGCCAAATATCTGTTTCTGTCCAGTTAGAGATGGGGAATACACGCATGCTTTCCCCTTTGTTGATTTTTGTATTAAACAGTTTCCACATTTCTGGACGTTGGTTCTTTGGATCCCACGCATGTTGTTCATTTCTGAAAGAAAAAATACGTTCTTTCGCACGAGATTTTTCTTCATCTCGACGACCGCCACCAAAGGCTGCATCAAAACCGTATTTATCTAACGCTTGTTTTAATGCTTGTGTTTTCATAATATCTGTGTAGGCCGCACCAGAGTCGAATGGGTTGATACCACGATCTACTCCGTCCTGATTGATGTACTCTAGCATTTCAATGCCTAGTTTCTTCGCTACATTGTCACGAAATTCTATCATTTCTTTGAACTTCCAAGTGGTGTTCACATGTAAAAATGGGAATGGCGGTTTTGCTGGATAGAACGCTTTCATTGCCAAATGCAGCATCACCGAACTATCTTTCCCGATAGAGTATAGCATCACTGGGTTTTCGCATTGTGCGGCTACCTCACGAATAATATATATAGCTTCCGCTTCTAATTCATCTAAATGAGAGAATTGACTCATATTAACCTCCTTAATAGGCATTACTTTCTTTTGCATTCACCGTAATACGCTGCACTGTGCCATCTATTTTCGTAATATCCCAATGCAGCAAATGACCTTCTGTTCGTACCACCATCGTAGCTCCTTTACCACCCATATCTTCTCCTAAGAAAAAGGAAATGGCTCCTACAGGACATTCTTTCACACAGGACACGCAGCCCCAACAATCAGAGGGATAGGCGATGTAGGCTTTCTTCGCCTCATCTTTGTAGATCAATGTCCCTGGGCATACTTGTTGGCATCTACCGCAACCGATGCAAGTATCCTTATTAATTTGTATGCTCATACGTATCCCCCTTTTCTACTAGTGGCCGTTGAAAGACCTGAAACTCTCCATCTTTATATACGGAGTTCACATACACCAATCCCTCGTCGCT